>JABAYY010000104.1 GCA_018608765.1 Flavobacteriaceae bacterium | reverse complement strand
ATTGAAAAATTTTACTGTTCCTTTACTCATAATAATGTAATTAAATTTATAATATTTTTGCAAATATACAATCTTTTAAATAGAAACCTAAATATTTAAATCACTTAATTTCAATTTATTATAAGTACTAGAAGAAAAAAGGTTATATCTTGTCTCCACTCCACGCTTCAAATGATTTAGTAATTTTACCTTCATCATTGAATCTATGATTCACCATTACAGGAATTGTAATTGTTTTGTTATCTGATTTACGAACTAAAGTTAACCTCCACCAAGACTGTACTAATCCTTTTTGAGATTCAAATTCATAATATTTTATCCACTTATTATCCAAACTCTCAACAGAGTAATTACTCAAGAAATCTGCTTGCATAGCTTTAAATTCATCCATAGATAAATCATCAGACCCCCAGTCACTAAATAATCCATCAAAAGTTGCATTTTCGTCAAAGGCTTCAAAAAAGTGATCTAAGTTTCCATATTGGAGCGCATGCATTGCTTTTCTTACAGTATTAATGTTAGAGTGGTTTGAGTAAATTTTACCATCACTCAAGTTAGTTCTACTTTTCCAGCTTTCCATAAACGGCATTTGGTTCATGTAAGTACGAGAAAAAGAAATTTTATTATCTGAATTAATTGCATACTGAGTATGTCTTCTTTGTGTAAACTTCACCCCTGTCATACCTCCAACTCCAGAAAGAACTTCCCAACAATATACAAATGTTACATCTTTAAAGTTTTCATCTGAATATGTAATTGCATCAGGGTAGGCATTTTTAGCACTTCCTAATGAGTAGTATCTGTTTTTTGTGTTCCATGCATCTACATTACTAACAAATTCTTCCTTAGTTTGTGGTTCACGGTCTTTATTCATTTCATCACCCCAAATGCCTTTATAATCGTCTGACAAAAGAGTGTTTAAAGCCTCTAAATTATTAGAATTTACAGCCTCATACATTTGATTTACTACGTCGATAGCTGGATGGTCAATATAGACAGTTCCATTTTTTTTCTTTTGTGCAAACACAAGTACAGTACTTGCTACTAAAAGTAGTGTTGTTAATTTAGTTTTCATTTTGATTAATTTTAATATTAGTTTTAATTTGAAAGTAAATATAGAAAAAATAAATCAAAATACATTAAAGAAAACTAACAATGCCTTATGTAACAGAATGAAACCTAACAGGATAAATTAGGACTATTTAAGAGAGATGCTTTTAATTTTTAAACTAAAAAGTTCTTTAGTTTTATTGCCAATTAAAAACGCAATTTGTTCTATTTGATCAGCATCAAAATTTGGTATATCAAGGATTCTTCCTCTAAAACTAGGATAAAAATCTTTTAAAGGTATGATGATGTCTTGTTCCAGTCCCGTGGTAGAAAACGTATAGATATAAGACTGACGTTGATTGTCTGAACTTTTTAATCTGAATTGATAGGATTTACCATCCCCTTTTATCTTTAAAACAATAAATTCAAATCCAGCTGTTTTAATTCCATCAAAATTATAACGAAGTGACGAAAAACCTCCGTTGTTTTCTGTGGTCACATACCCTTCAAAAACGCCAAAACTTTCTGAATTTACTGAGAAATTTCCTTGAGACCTCCCTCCCATCACGCGGTCATCTACAATTTGCCATCCTTTGGTAGAACTTCCAGATTCAAATTTAAAAATTACATTAGGTGATTGAAACATATTCATAAAAGTAAATAAAATCAGTGTGTAAAGCATAATAATAAAATCTATAATTTTGGAAGCCCGTCAAAAATTTCATCAAAATTCTCTCGCAGATAGGCTCTTAATTTCTTTTTGTAATCATCTTTAAGCCAAGATAAAAAGTTGTGTGTACTCTTACTAATACATTTAGAATATCGGTGTATTCTAAAATCTATATCATCTGTTAAAAGTTTTACAAGAGCCAAGGCATCATAAACATCTTCACTGTTTTCTATACAAATCAAAGCATGCTGCTCTATAGAACGTTTCAATACGACTTTAGAAGACTCCCCATTTCGAATGGACTGAATATAGGTTTTATTGACATCGAAATACACATCTGTAGAATTAGAGAATGAAACTCTTATATCCTCAGGCATTTCATAAATAAAATTACTTTCGAGTTCCTCATCACTTAAAACTCCATCCAAATAATAATTTGGATACTTAAAAATACGCTGCCAATCTAAGTTTGTACTTCCCCAAGGACCAAAACGATGAAAGTTATTTCCTAGGTCAATAACATCAAAGGAATTTTTATTTTTTAAAATACGAGATCCCCTACCAATCATTTGATAGTAAAGAGTTAAAGATTTTGTAGCACGGTTTAGGATGATAGATTCCACAGTTGGTTCATCAAAACCAGTTGTTAATATACTTACTGAAGTAAGGATGGCATTTGGAGTTTCTTTAAACCATTTAAGAATTTGAGTACGCTCTTTTTTTGAGGCCGTATTGTCTAGATGTGCTATAGGATACCCCGCATTCCTAAAAAGGTCATATACGAACAAGGATGTATTAATACCGTTATTAAATATTAATGTTTTCTTTCCTTCACAACGTTCGTTATAGGCTTCCATCAGCTTAGAAAGCATCTCATTGTTGGTGTATAAATCTTCTGAAGATTTTACTGTATAATCTCCGTTGGCTCCAACAACCAAAGAAGTCAATCCAACATTATAGGAATACATATTAGCTTGCGCTAAAAATTCATTTTCAATTAAGGATTCAATACTCTCACCGACTATTAGTTCATTGTAGTTGTCGGCCATTGGAAGTTCAATATTTGAACTTAAAGGCGTAGCTGTTACTCCTAAAATGAATGATTTTTCGAAGAATTTAAAAAGTTTCGTAAATGAATTATAGTGGGCTTCATCAATAATAATTAACCCAATATCTGAAATGTCTAATTTATCATCTTTTAATCTGTTATTGAGCGTTTCAACCATCGCAACAAAACAATCAAACTGAGCTTGATTCTCTAGATTAGCTTTGCTATCAATCACTTTATTTTGAACACCAAATTCAGTTAATACAGAAGAAGTTTGTTTACAGAGCTCTATTCTGTGGGTCATTACCAACACTTTTTTCTTATGTGTTTTTAGGTATTGACTCACTATTTCTGAAAAAATAACAGTTTTACCCCCACCAGTTGGTAACTGGTACAAAAGGTGATAATCATCCGCCGCAGTCTCAAAACATTGGAATATTTTTTGAATAGCTCCTTTCTGGTAACTGTAAAGTTCTTTGCCAGTTTTACGTTCTTCTTGTTCTGAAATGGAAAGCATAGTTAGTTTTGGTTGATTTTTGCAAAAATACATTCTTTATTGAGTATATAAAGAATTATTCTTAACTATTTTTCTCTAATTGATTAAATTTAATTTTAGTCTTGGTTCATTTTGAAAATTAACACCACAGGATTGTTTTTTTTAACTAAAAATTTATTATATTTATTTAAACCTCAATTATTATGAATAAAAAATCAAAGTATCCTTTAATCAATTTTTGGATTATTAGCATTTTAGCCCTTATTTGGAACATCTTTGGTGTTTTTGCATATTTAGGACAAACGTTTATGAGTCAAAAAATACTTTTGTCCCTACCTAAACCCGAACAATATTATTTTTCAAACACACCAGCTTGGGTAACAGCTGCCTTTGCAACTGCCGTTTTTGGCGGTGTATTTGGATCTATTGGATTGTTAGTTAAAAAAAGAGTTGCTAATTTCCTTTACTCTATATCAATTGTATCGTTGCTGACCTACCAATTTTATAATTTTTTCATTCAAGACTATATGGTAATTAGTGGAACGAAACTATTACTCCCAATATCCACAACTGTTATTGGAATTTACTTGATTTGGTTCTCCTACAGAATGAGCAAGTACGATATACTAAATTAGTCGTTTTTAGCCTTTAATTTATGAGTTTTTTTAGTACCAGCATACATTTCATATTTAGAAAATCGCGCCTCTAGTTTGGCATTAAATAACTTAATTTTTCTAGAAGGTCTGAGTCCGATATGTTTTAGGGCTTCCAAGTTAGAGGAAATCATCCAAGCATTGGTGCCAGGATATTTATGCTTAAGCGTTGAACCTATAGAACCATAAAAGGTTTCCATTTCAATATCTAAACGTTCTCCGTAAGGAGGATTAAAAACCATGTGTAAATGCTCCTCGCCTCCTTTTTGAGTTTTAAAAAAATCTTCATGTTTTATGTAAATAAAATCTTCCAACTTAGCGTTTTCAACATTTTGAATGGCTTTTTGAACTGCACTAGGCGATTTGTCAAACCCCATGATTTTATGATGGAAATCTCGAGTTTTAGACAATAAAGATTCTTCAATTTTCTCAAACAAATCTACATCCCAATCTTCCCAACGTTCAAAACCAAACTCGTTACGCATTAAGTTGGGTGGAATGTTGCAAGCAATCATAGCTGCTTCTATCAAAACTGTTCCAGAACCACACATAGGATCCATAAAATCACTTTGTCCATCCCAACCAGATAACATTATTAAACCAGCCGCTAATACCTCATTAATAGGCGCTATGTTGGTTGCTACTTTGTAACCTCTTTTATGTAAGGATTCCCCAGAGCTATCTAAAGAAACCGTACAAAAATGACGGTCAATATGAATGTCAATTTTTAAATCAGGAAATCTCAAATCTACATTTGGCCGTTCACCCGACTTATCTCTAAATCGGTCTACAATTGCATCTTTTGTTTTGAGTGATACATATTGTGAATGCGTAAAAGTATCCCCGTTGAGAGTAGCACCTACAGCCAGACTTCCGTCAGGTTTTAAATAATTTTCCCAAGGGATGGCATAAATTTTAGTGTATAAATCATTTTCATTAATAACTTTGAATTTCGCAATGGGTTTAAGGATTTTAATGGCCGTTCGTAAACCAATATTCGCTTTGTACATAAAGCCCTTATCTCCTTCAAAACTTACATGTCGTACACCTGTAGTGACCGCTTGCGCGCCTAGTTGTTTCAATTCCTTCGCTAAAAGTTCCTCAAAACCAAACAAGGTTTTAGCAACCATCTTAAAATTATTATCCATCAAAATTATTTAGTAAGTGCAAAAATACAGTATTTTTGTTCGAGTTAGAAGTAAATAAATGACAAAAAAACATCCAAAGTGGTTTCAATCTTGGTTTGACACCTCCTATTATCACATACTTTATAAGCATAGAGATTATAAAGAAGCGGAAGCTTTTATTAAAAACATAGTAACGTATTTGAACCTCAATAAAGCCGATTCAATTCTAGATTTGGCTTGTGGTAAGGGAAGACATTCCATTTTTCTAAATTCCTTAGGATATGATGTCACTGGATTGGATTTATCCAAAAACAGCATCGAACATGCAAAAACAAACGAATCAGAATCCTTACATTTTGAGGTACATGACATGAGAGATGTTTATGAGACTCAATTTGAAATCGTTTTAAATTTATTTACAAGTTTTGGATATTTTCAAGAAGAGATGGACAACTTTAAAGTCATTCAAACTATTAAATCGTGCCTTAAACAAAACGGAATTGGCGTGATCGATTACATGAATAGCCCTTTAGTGATTGATAATTTAATAGCTCACAATTCGTATGAATCAGACGGCATAAAGTTCGAATTAAAACGCAACTATAAGGACGGATTTATAACCAAAAACATTGAAGTGAATGATGATGGGAATTCATTTCATTTTGAAGAAAAAGTGCGAGCATTTACGTTTCAAGATTTTGAAACAATGCTCTCAAATGCGGGACTGCATTTGTTAGACTGTTTTGGAAGTTATAAATTAGAGCCCTTTAACAATAAAACATCTGAACGTTTAATCTTAATATTTATGGCGAATGATTAGTTTTTTAGCACCCATATTGGCAGTGTTATTTGGAGTGTCTATTGTTCTGTTATATAGCAAATCAAAACCCTTAAATCTAAAATTATTTTTAGCATTTAGTGGAGCCTTTTTACTCTCAACAACTATTTTTGAATTGCTTCCAGAAGTGTATTCTCACGTAGAAACCAAACTCATTGGGGTCTTTATTATGGGAGGTATTTTGTTGCAGATTCTTTTAGAATTTTATTCCAAAGGAGCTGAACATGGGCATTTACATCATCACGAATCAAACACGAGGTTCCCATGGTTTTTATTTGTCAGCCTAGGAGTTCATGCCTTTTTTGAAGGGTTTCCCTTGAAAGATCACAATACTATTATCATAGGAGTGGTGATTCACAAAATCCCTATCGCTGTTTTAATAACAACTTATCTAATAAAATCTAAACTAAGCAAAATACAAATAATATGTTTTCTAGTGGTATTTACCCTTATGACACCTTTAGGATCCGTAGCCAGTGAAGTGTTAAGCATCTCACCCACTCTGATCTATAGCATAAACGCCATAGTCATTGGAATGTTTCTTCACATTTCGACCATCATTTTGTTTGAAAGCAGTGAAGGACATCATTTTAATTTAAATAAAATTTTAATGATTATTAGTGCAGTAATTTTAGCTTATTTTATATAAGAATTATGTTTAGTAAAAATGAAGCCAAACTTCTGAGGCAAGAATTCTGGACCAGTTTTGGCAAGTCATTTCCACGAGAGTGGATACTTTATAACACCAATGTAAAAGGACTTAGTTTTAAGTTTTATTTTGACACCAAAACAGCTTATGTTGCATTATGTATGGATATGGATCCTGCTAAACAACAGGCTTACTGGGAACAATTGCTGTCTCATAAAACGATCTTAGAAACTGATTTTTTACCTGAAGTACAATTTGAGAAAAATTTTGAAGTTTCTGAAGATAAAATTCTTTCAGTTGCCTATGTCTCTATAGATTGTAAGGTTTCTATTCATAATAAATCTACATGGCGAATTGCAATGGAGTTTCTAAATGAAACAATGCTAAAGTTTGAAGCATTTTATGATATATATGAAAATACGATTAAGATTTGAGTCTTAACCGTATTTAAGTAGGTTTAAAAATAAATGGGGCAAAAAAGATTAATTAAATCTCATATAGTATATATTGATATTTATTTCTGATTCAAAATAACCGCATTTTATTCAAATCACAAAGCGTTAAGTAACAAGCGGTCATTCTATGTAACAAACGGTAAATTTCGAGTAATAAACGGATTTAAGTATGAAGTAAACTAAGGGTACTGTTGAAACATTGTCAGTTTTTCCATTGTTCTGAAAGCTCATAAATATCAAATTCATCATAGGCTTTCTGATATTCTAGTCGTCCACTCTGGAATTGACGCTGTAAGACATCTTCGATTAAATAATCTTCTTCCGAAGTTAACGGGTCAAAAGGCAATTTTAAAGACATATTAAATAAGCTTGCTGTATTATTATACCAAAAAGCACGCCATCCACTTCGTAAATATTTAATTAATTCAAAAGCAGTCTCACCTGTTTGTCTATGGATTAATTTTATTAAAATTTGACCTTCCGTAATCGTAAATTTTTTGAGCTTTTCTGCAAACTCTCCCTCAATATACTTTTGAACCATTCGAGTGTATTTCTTTCGTTTTCCCTTGCTCTTAAGGTTGGCAATGCGTTCATTTAAAGTTTCCAATCGTTCTGCAGCTAATTTAGCATAAGGATAAACTTTTATTGTTTTCCGCTGCAAAATCAGATATCGACGTCTAGACTCAGACGAATCAAATTTTAATTTTGGGAGAATATAAATCTCATTTAAATTAATAGCATTGTTTGTGATGGTATCCCCAACGATTATCAAATAATTTTCTGGAATCGAATCTTTTTGCACAGTCATTTTCTGCCCATAAATGAGAAAAGGAAATAGAAAAAGAAAACAACGGACCAACTGCATAACTAACTTTACTTGTGCGAATTCAAACATACAAAATATGACTTAATCTTTGTGTGATTATCATTCATAATTGTTATTTTTAACCAAAATTAAATTCAGAATGGAAAAAAAAACAATCCTTGATAAAAATGCACTTATATTTTTAGAAGATTATCTCAACAATGCGGCTCCAACAGGCTACGAATGGGACGGTCAAAAACTATGGATGGAGTATCTAAAACCTTATGTTGACTCCTTTATAACAGACACTTATGGGACTGCTGTTGGAGTCATCAATCCAGATGCACCGTTTAAGGTTGTGATTGAAGGTCATGCAGACGAAATTTCTTGGTATGTCAACTATATTTCTGATGATGGACTTATTTATGTCATCCGAAATGGAGGCAGTGACCATCAAATTGCACCCAGTAAAATCGTAAATATTCATACCAAAAATGGCATTGTAAAAGGTGTTTTTGGCTGGCCCGCAATTCACACGCGTAGCGCAGCAAAAGAACAAGCACCTAAACCTGATAATATTTTTATCGATGTTGGATGTAAAACCAAAGAAGCTGTTGATAAACTTGGTGTGCATGTGGGATGTGTGATTACCTACCCTGACACCTTCCACGTTCTAAACAAAGATCATTTTGTATGCCGTGCTTTAGACAACAGAATGGGTGGTTTTATGATTGCACAAGTAGCTCGTTTATTACATGAAAATAAAAAGACACTCCCGTTTGGATTGTATATAACTAACTCCGTTCAAGAAGAAATTGGGCTCCGTGGTGCCGAAATGATTACGCACACCATCCAACCCAATGTTGCTATTGTAACCGATGTGACGCATGACACAACCACGCCAATGATTGATAAAAAGACACAAGGACACTGTGAAATGGGCAAAGGACCCGTAATTGCGTATGCCCCTGCGGTACAACAAAAATTACGTGATTTAATTACGGAAACTGCTGAGGCACATGAAATTCCTTTTCAACGTGCAGCACTGTCCCGAGCAACTGGGACGGATACCGACGCTTTTGCTTACAGCAATGGCGGGGTGGCTTCAGCGTTGATATCATTACCATTAAGATATATGCACACTACTGTTGAAATGGTACACCGTGAAGATGTTGAAAATGTCATAAAAATGATTTATGAAACCTTATTAAACATCAAAGACGGCGATACATTTTCGTACTTTGACTAGTTTCTAGTGGAAGAATACGTAGATATTTGGGACTCTGAAGGACAACCCACAGGAAAATCGTGTTTGAAAGATGAAGCCCACCAAAAAGGGTGGTTTCATCCCACTGTACATGTTTGGTTTTATACTGCTTCCCCTGCCCTTTTACTACAAAAACGCGGTAAATTAAAGCAGACTTACCCAGAGCTTTGGGATGTTTCTGTTGCGGGACATGTGAGTGCTGGAGAATCTATCTTAGAAGGCGCACTTCGCGAAGTCAAAGAAGAAATAGGACTGGACATTCAAAAAATAGATTTACTGCCTCTTGACATTCGGAAAAACACCAATCGGTTTGATAATGGAATTACAGACTGTGAATTTCAACATGTATTTTTAGTTCATTTGAAAACGGACGTTTCTCAACTACAAATTCAAGAAAGTGAAGTAGATGCAGTGCGGCTGTTTTCTTTTGAGGAACTCAAAGACTGTATGCTTCAAAAACACCCTATTTATAATATTGTCCCTGCCGACATGAGCTATTATCAGTTTGTGATGGATGCGGTATTGAAATTATAATTTGTATATTTATTAAAATCTTGTGCCCCAAAGCACTTCTTTTTAACCAATTCATCATTTTTTAAGATATTATTATTTGTAATGAATACTGTTGTAAATCAATATACATTACTGAAATATATAAAGATGAGATTAATAATTGTATTTTTTATTACTAGTTTTTGTTATTCACAGAATCATGTTATAGTAGATTCAAAAACTAAGGAACCCATAGCGTATGCAAACATAAAATTTATAAAAGAGGACGGAGGACGCTATAGTAACGATAAAGGCGTCTTTAAAATTAAAAACAACATTAAAGATAGTATTCAGATATCCTGTTTAGGATTCAGTTCAATTACAAGAGAAGTGTCTAATTTAAAAGACACCATATTTTTAGTTCCAGATGTTCAAAAAATAAAAGAAGTAGTTATACAATCTGGTAAATCAAAGTTAAAAAAAATTGGATTTAAAAAGTCGAATTTAAATTGGTTTGGAAGTGCAAATATCCAATTAGGTCTTTTAATTAAACCAACCAAGGAAAACGAGAATACACATATAAACTCAATATTAATTCCAGTAAAAAATAAGCATTCAAATATTAACAAAGATAAAATTGATAAAAACTTTAATAGTATTATAAAGATGTCTGTTTTTTCTGTAAAAAACGATTTACCACACGAAATTTTAGTCGAAGCTCCAATAACTATTAAATGCAATCAAAATACAGGCAATATTATTGAAGTCGATATATCGAATGAATATGTACAATTAGAACCAACTGGTGTTTTTGTTTGTATAGAGATGGTTGGAGAGGTTTCAAATGGAGTCATCATTAATCAATTGAATTTTTTACCCGCATTAAAATTTACCAATAAAAAAACAAAAGATTTCACTTTTTTTAAATCTTTTGTTAAACCTAAAACATCAAACTCTTGGCACGAATTTGATTACAAAAAAATGGGATTAGATAAGCAAATATTTTTAGCATTGAAGCTAATGTTGTCAACGTATAAGGAGTAAGTGTTTTTTTAAAACTAATAATTTAGGTAAATACATGACTTCGTCATATAGAATAAGAGATACGGGTACTTTAATAAAAAATATTGGAAGATTAGAGAAGCTGCAGGAATATTACCAAACACTATGTTTGTAGATGGAATTTTGTGTCAAAACCCTGATTTCAAAAACTACTTCCATAAGCGTATCGTAGTAGTTGAATTTAGCTTCTGAAAAAATCATATTTGATATTGAATGTCCTCTAATTAACCCTAATTTTGCGTAATGCAAAACCAACCAACCCTCAAAATTGAATTCATAGCTATCATGGCATTGCTCATGTCTTTAGTGGCACTGTCTATTGATGGCATCCTACCTGCTCTGGCTGTGATTGGAAACGACCTTGGAGCAACGGACACAAAAGACCACCAATTACTAATTACCATGATTTTCCTTGGTTTGGGGTTTGGTCAGTTGATTTTTGGACCTTTATCTGATAGTTTTGGTCGTAAACCAATTATTTACATAGGATTTTTAGTTTTTGCAGTGGCAAGTGTGATTTGTGTGAATACGAACAGTTATGAAGTCTTAATTGCGGGTCGCATTTTGCAAGGTATTGGGCTGGCTTCACCCCGTACTCTAAGTATTGCCATGATTCGGGATTCGTATGAAGGCGATTATATGGCCAAAGTCATGTCGTTTATTGTCATGATTTTTATCCTCATTCCAATCATTGCGCCTACTCTAGGACAGTTTCTAATGCTGACATACAATTGGCAAGCCATTTTTAATGTGCAATTAGGACTTGGGGTCTTAGTCATTTTTTGGTTTTGGAAACGACAACCCGAAACTTTGGAAGTTTCAAATCGAATTCCTTTTAGAGGTGCAACCTTAATTTCAGGTTTTATAGAGTTTTTTAAACACAAACAAGCCATTGCTTTTACCTTAATTTCCGGATTTATTACAGGATCATTTATGGTCTATTTGAGTACCAGTCAATACATCTTTGAAGTTCAATATGACTTAGGGGATGACTTTCCATTAATTTTTGCCAGTTTGGCGGTTGGCGTAGGGTTCGCAACCTATTTGAATGGGGTATTTGTGGTGAGAGTAGGTATGAAACGTATTGCATTACTCTCACTAGCTGCTTATACATTGAGTTCCTTAATCTATGTGCTATTATTCTTTAACCAAATAAACCCTAAACTTTGGGTGTTGCTTGCCTTTTTTGCTTTGCAGTTTGCTGCTGTTGGTTTTTTGTTTGGAAACCTTAGAGCTTTGGCTATGCAACCCATTGGGCATATAGCTGGGGTTGGTGCTGCGATCAATGGATTTATTTCTACTGTGATGGGGGTCTTAATTGCAAGTGTAATTGGTGCTTATATCAACACCACGGTTTGGCCCTTGTTTTTAGGGTTTACGGTATGTGGATTTGCATCACTGGTGATATTCCTTCTAAACAAACCCTTAGAACGTACAATTTAAAAAGTACCAGTATCTACATCTTTAATAAATTTAATCAATCCTTCAAAATAGACTTTTTGATCGTCAAATTGCGAAAGATGACTCCCATTAGGACATAACAAAAAACGACCCTTTTGGACTTCTTCAGATATGAATTTCATTTGTTCAGGATCCATGGTATCATATGTAGCACCAATACTAAGAGTTGGTACAGTGATTTTATGCAAATCTGCCTTTACATCCCAAAATTTTAAATTTGCATCGCCTTTAATCCCAAATTCACTAGGTCCTTGCATGGTCACATATACATCGTAGTTTATATGTTTAAAACTTCTATTCAGAGGTTCTGGCCACTCCGAAACAGGCAAACGAATGATGTGCTCCGTATAATAGTTATTGACGACCAAATCCATATAACGCGCGTTGGTGTAATCTTCTTTATCTTCATAAAACATGATTTCCTTTAAGACCTCTGGATCTAATTTAGGGGCCAATACTTCATCTGAATACTTTTGATAATCTGGAATGGATGGTACCATATTAGAAATAATCAATCCCTTTAAATTTTCTTGATATTTTAGCGCATATTGCATTCCTAGAATTCCACCCCATGATTGTCCATACAGATAAAAATTATCGTTAGTCAATCCTAAAGCGATTCGTACTTGTTCTACTTCTTCCACAAAACGGTCTAAATCCCAAAGTGATAAATCTGTGGGTTGATCGCTGTAATAAGACCCCAATTGATCGTAATAATAATATTCAATTCCTTCGTTAGGTAAATACCCATCAAAAGGTGCATAAATTTCATGTGTCATTCCTGGACCTCCATGCAGCAACAATACTTTCATTGTCGGATTGTTACCAACTCGTTTGGTCCAGACATTGAACTCCCCTTTTGGAGTTGAAATAGGAATCATTTTAATCCCCCCTAAATATTGATCGTCTTTTTCAGAACTGTCTAAATAGTCAGTGTCTGAAGTGGCAATAGACGTTTTAATTTCTGTTTTGCAAGACGTTAACACAAACGCAAAAAGAAGAATGTATAATAAATTGGTTTTCATATGAGTTATTTTAAGTGAATATAATTAATTAAAATGAGTTTTTCATAATTGTATCTACAACTTCAGGATTTAATAAGGTACTAATATCTCCTAAGTTAGAAGTGTCCTGACTCGCAATTTTACGAAGAATACGGCGCATGATCTTTCCGGAACGAGTTTTTGGAAGCCCTGAAGTAAACTGGATTTTATCAAGTTTTGCAATCGGTCCTATTTGCTTACTGATAAGCTCATTGATTTCGGTTTTTAGAGTATCAGTTAAATCATGTGAATTTTTCAAAGTTACAAATCCATACAAGGCACTGCCTTTTATAGCGTGGGGGTACCCAACTATGGCGGATTCTGCTACGTTTGGATGCTCATTGATAGCATCTTCAATTGGGGCTGTTCCCAAATTATGCCCCGATACAATTATAACATCATCCACACGACCCGTAATGCGGTAGTGGCCATTTTCGTCTCTTAAAGCACCATCTCCAGTAAAATATTTTTGATCATACGCTGAAAAATAGGTCTCTTTATAACGTTGATGGTTCCCCCAAATGGTACGTGCCATGGAAGGCCACGGGAATTTAATACACAATCGCCCTTCAACTGAATTACCTTTAATTTCATTGCCGTTTTCATCCATCAAAGCAGGTTGAATCCCCATAAAGGGCAGCGTTGCAAACGCTGGCTTTCCTTCAAAACTATTTGGGATTGGTGAAATCATAATTCCTCCCGTTTCAGTTTGCCACCAAGTATCTACAATAGGACACTTATTTTTTCCAATATGATCATTGTACCAATGCCACGCTTCTTCGTTAATGGGCTCGCCAACCGTTCCTAAAATTTTTAATGAGGATAAATCGTAGGGAGTCACAGCATCTAATCCTTCTTTTGCCAAAGCCCTAATAGCAGTAGGTGCTGTATAAAACTGAGATACCTTATGTTTTTCTACAATGGACCAAAAACGACCATAATCAGGGTAACTCGGTACCCCTTCAAACATAAGTGTCGTGGCACCATTTAAGAGTGGTCCATACACAATATAACTGTGACCCGTAATCCAGCCGATGTCTGCCGTACACCAATAGACATCCTTCGGTTGGTATTGAAAAATATTTTTGAATGTATAAGCGGCATAGACCATATAGCCAGCAGTGGTATGAACCATTCCTTTGGGTTGCCCTGTAGAACCTGACGTATACAATATAAACAAAGGATCTTCAGCGTCCATCACAGTCGCTTCACATTCATCAGAAGCCTTTTCTAAAAGAGGTTCTAACCAAAAATCCCGTCCTCGAACCATAGTTATATCGCTATGAATTCGTTTGGCTACTAGCACAGATTCAATACCATTACAGTCCATAAGTGCGGAGTCTACAATCGATTTCAAATTAATTGTTTTTGCTCCTCTAAAACCTCCATCACTAGTAATTACCATTTTACAATCACAATCATTGATACGTGTTGATAAGGCACTTGCCGAAAACCCTGCAAAAACAACAGAGTGAATGGCACCAATACGCGCACAGGCCAAGACCGAAATTGCCAACTCAGGAATCATGGGCAAGTATATACAAACCCTGTCCCCTTTTTGAATGCCTTTTGATTTTAATACGTTTGCAAACTGATTGACACGTTTGTGGAGTTCTTTATATGAAATTGCTTCGGAGGGGTCATTTGGATTATTAGGTTCAAATAGAATAGCCGTTTTATTGCCATTGATAATGAGATGACGATCGATACAATTTTCAGTGATATTGAGCTGAGCACCTTTAAACCAACTGACATTAGGAATGGAAAAATCCCAATCTAAAACCTGAGTCCAAGGACGTTTCCAAGTGAAGTTTTCCTTAGCAATCGTTGCCCAAAATACTTCAGGATTTTCAACAGATTCAGAATAATTTTCATGGTATTCTTTTAGGTTTTTTATTTCAAAATTAATCATGATCATAAAATTAAGTCTCTAATATAACACATTTAGCTTAACATTTTTATACATTTGGACTAATAAACCGAATAAAATTAGATTAAAATGAGCATTAAAAAATTTCTTTACTTTTCATTGTTTTATGTGATTATTTATAGCTGTTCTTCAAACAATAACTCCAATACTGATCAAGTAGATAATACTTTAATTCCAGTCGATTTATCATCTTATTTTACGATTGATTTTACTGCGTTGCCTAACTATGCTAATCAGGACATTCCAAACTATATTACAAAAGATAATACACCTGCATCGAATCCAATCACTGATGAAGGTGCAATTTTAGGACGTGTTTTATTTTATGACACAAACCTTTCTTCTGATAATACAGTAGCGTGTGCTAGTTGTCATGTTCAAAGCGAAGCTTTTGGAGATTCCAACAGAGCGAGTATCGGAATTAATGGCTCTACGGCTAGACATTCAATGCGTTTGGTTAACAATCGTTTTGCGAATGGAAATGCGTTTTTTTGGGATAAGCGTGCAGCAACTTTAGAAATACAAACTACACAGCCGATTCAAGACCATATTGAAATGGGGTTCAGCGGCGAAGACGGTGATTTGAGTTTTGACGACTTAATCACAAAACTCGAAAACATTCCTTTTTACCCTGTCTTATTTTCCAATGCTTTTGGAACTGAAACCATTTCTGAATCCCGTATTCAACAAGCCTTAGCACAATTTGTAAGAAGTATTCAATCCTTTGATAGTAAATATGACCAAGGTCGTGCGCTTGCTGCCAACAACAACCAACCCTTTCCAAATTTTTCGAATTTGGAAAATGATGGAAAAAATTTGTATAACCAACCCCCTGTTTTTAACAATAACGGGATGCGAATCAATGGTGGCGTAGGGTGTGCTGGGTGCCATCAAGGCCCTGAATTTGATGTTGATCCTAATTCTCTTAACAATGGAGTTATAGGCACCATAGGTCAACTTGGATCGGATTTGACCAACACTAGAGCACCAAGTCTTAGAGATGTCGTAAAACAAAATGGTGATACCAATGGCGGATTTATGCATAATGGTGCTTTTGAAGAATTAATTGGTGTTATAAATCATTATAATCAGATAAATTTAACAGGAAATAATAACTTAGACCCAAGACTCCGACCAGGTGGAAATCCACAGCAGCTAAATATGACTCTTAATGAAAAAAATGCATTAATAGCATTTATGGAAACATTAAGTGGAGCAGATCTTTATACAAACTCTAAATGGGGTAATCCTTTTATTGATTAATCCTTTTTTATTAAAACCATTTTTTCAGTTTTAATAATTTAACTTTGCGTTCAAACCAATCTAATTTTGGAACTAAAACGGCTTTATTTTATTGACGCTATAAGAGCCTTTGCCATATTAATGATGCTTCAAGGGCATTTTATTGACACTTTATTGGCAATCGAATATAGAGACACCAACAACTTAGCTTTTAATACTTGGACGTATTTTAGAGGCATTACTGCACCCGTATTTTTCACCATTTCAGGGTTAATTTTCACGTATTTACTTATCAAAGCTAAAGAAAAAGGAACCCTCAACCAACGGATGAAAAAAGGAGTCATTCGTGGTCTTATGTTGATTGGAATTGGATATGCACTCAGAATTCCAATTTTTAGATGGCTAACGGGATCTTTTGGCACCTATTTTATGGTAATTGATGTGTTGCAGATTATTGGTCTCTCCTTAATTTTGATTGTGGGTATTTATATCCTCTGTCAAAAAAAGACCTTGCTATTTTCTATAACAATGCTTTGTTTAGGTACGTTTATATTTCTTAACGAACCCCTTTACAGGAACTTTGCTGCTGAAGGAGTTTCCTTATTTTTTGCTAATTACGTTACAAAAGTTAATGGGTCAGTCTTTACAATAGTGCCATGGTTTGGATACATGGCTTATGGTGCTTTTATTGCGACTCTGTTCTATAGCTACTTATTACGTCCACGCTTTAAGATTGCTATTGTAACAGGTTTTTTTGCGGTAGGCTTGGGGTTGATTTATGGATCCTCTACCCTTCTTCACTGGCTTACATCAGTCACGGATATTACACTCTTTTTTGAAGTCGCTAACTATAATTATCTATTTGTCAGACTTGGAAATGTGTTGATATTGTTTGGATTGTTTTATGCTTTAGAGTCCTATTTAAAACACCCTGTGATTTTGAAAATTGGACAAAAAACACTTTCAATTTATGTCATTCATTTCATCCTTCTTTATGGAAGCTTTACAGGGATGGGACTAAACAGAATATTTGGAAAAAACTTAACTCCACACGAAGCAATTACAGGTGCCTTGTGTTTTTTGGTGGGCGTAAGTTTAATTTCAATTTATATCATCAAAGCAAATACACAAGTCTATGGGTTTTTTAGACGCAAAGCTTTTAAATTAAAAACGCTTATAAAGTCTCTAAATACGTAAGGACATTGGATTCTATGCGAGTTTGTATGTCTGACACATCTGCTTTCACAAAGGTTTCTCCAGTTATATTTTCATAAAGTTCAATATACCGTTCGCTTACTGTTTCAATATAATCATCACTCATAACAGGAACTGTTTGACCTTCTAATCCTTGGAAGTTATTACGAATCAACCATTGACGTACAAACTCTTTTGAAAGTTGTTTTTGTGCCTCATTATTGGCTTGACGGGCTTCATACCCATCAGCATAAAAATAACGTGAAGAGTCGGGAGTGTGAATTTCATCAATTAAAACAATAATACCATCTTTTGTTTTGCCAAATTCATATTTTGTATCCACTAAAATCAGCCCTCTTGAAGCAGCGATTTCAGAACCTCTTTGAAATAATTTTCGGGTATAATCTTCTAAAACTAAATAATCTGTTTCAGAAACAATTCCGCGTTTTAAAATGTTGTCTCTTGAAATATCTTCATCATGATCGCCCATTTCAGCTTTTGTTGCTGGTGTGATAATAGGTGACGGAAAGGCATCATTTTCTTTTAATCCTTCTGGCATTTCAACCCCACAAAGCTCGCGTTTTCCTAAAGAATATTCGCGAGCAGCATGGCCGGACATATAGCCTCTTATGACCATTTCAACCTTAAAGGGTTCACATAAATGCCCCACAGCAACATTGGGGTCTGGAGTGGCGATCAACCAATTTGGAACAATATCAGACGTAGCTGCCATCATTTTAGTGGCAATTTGATTAAGAATTTGACCTTTAAAAGGAATCCCTTTAGGCATCACCACATCGAAAGCTGACAACCGATCGGTAGCCACCATCACTAAAAGGGAATCATTAATATTATAAACTTCTCTTACTTTGCCTTTATAAAGATTTGACTGTTTGGGGAATTCAAAATTTGTATCTGTAATGGTATGACTCATGCTTTTATTTTAATCTCTATTTTCAATATGTTTGTAGGCTTCAATTACTTTTTTGACCAACTTATGACGTATGACATCTTTATCGTCTAAAAAGATCATGCCCACTCCTTCAATATCTTTCAAAATCAAAAGGGCTTCTTTAAGTCCAGAAATGGTTCGTCTGGGTAAATCTATTTGTCCTGGATCACCTGTTAAAAGAAATTTAGCGTCCTTACCCATACGAGTCAAAAACATTTTCATTTGCGCGTGCGTGGTATTTTGACCTTCATCTAAAATTACAAAGGCATGGTCTAAAGTACGGCCTCTCATAAAAGCTAAAGGTGCAATTTGGATGGTACCATTTTCTATGTAGCTATCTAATTTTTCTGGTGGAATCATATCTCTCAAAGCATCATATAAAGGTTGCATATAAGGATCTAATTTCTCTTTTAAATCTCCAGGTAAAAACCCTAAATTCTCTCCGGCTTCCACAGCAGGACGGGTTAAAATAATCCGTTTAACTTCTTTGTTTTTGAGGGCTCGAACGGCTAAAGCGACTCCTGTGTATGTTTTTCCTGTTCCTGCGGGACCGATTGCAAAGACCATATCGTTTTTGTAAACACTGTCCACCAATTTTCGTTGGTTGGCTGTTTGTGCTTTTATTAAGCGACCATTAACTCCATGTACAATAACTTCTCCACTCTTGGAGGAAGAATCATAATCAGCTTTGGAATCGCTTGTAAGCACACGTTCAATCATGTTTTCATCTAATTTATTAAATTTCTGAAAATGACTTAAGAGCATTTTCATACGTTTGTCAAATTCTGCTAACAAATCCTCATCACCGAAAGCAGTTATTTTTGTACCCCGAGCGACAATTTTAAGCTTGGGAAAATACATTTTTAAAAGTTCAATATTTTTGTTTTGAGCACCAAAAAATTGTTTTGGTGTAATATCTATTAACTCAATTATTAATTCATTCAAAGGGCTCTTAGGTTTAGGCGATTTATGATTCTATTCGATACTATAAATGTAGTCAGAATTTAGTATAATTTTTAGGACTGTTAATAAAAATTTAAAACAAAAATTGTGTAGGTTTGTATATCTTAAAAAATCTAATTTTTTCGGATTTATTTAAACTAAACAATACGCTTCGCCAATGGCCATCATCACATTAACGACCGATTTTGGAACAAAAGATCATTTTGCAGGTGCTGTAAAAGGTGCTTTGTTGTCCGAAATTGAAGAAGCTAAAGTGGTTGACATCTCACACAACATTGCACCATTTAGTATTTTGGAAGCGGCTTATGTGATTCAAAATGCTTTTGAAAGTTTTCCTGTTGGGAGTATTCATATTATTGGGGTGGACTCCGAAATTAGTGAAGAAAACAAACACATTGTAGTACAGCTTAATGACCATTATTTTATTTGTGCTAATAATGGGATTATGAGTATGATTTGTTCTGAAATCAATCCACAGAAAATTGTGGAAATAAATATTCACGATAAAATCTCAACCAGTTTCCCTGTTTTGGATGTGTTTGTAAAAGTTGCTGCCCACATTGCACGAGGCGGTACTCTGGAAGTTGTTGGGAAAATTATTACCGAAATCAAACCAATTAAAAACATTGTTCCTATAGTTAAAGATGATGGGAATCAGTTAATTGGAAATGTAATTTATGTAGATCATTATGGCAACGTTATTACCAACATAAAAAAGCGCTTTTTTGAATCGGTTCAAAAAGGGCGTCGATTTGAAATTTCGGCACGAAATCACAAATTCAAACGGATTTATAACCACTATAGCGATATTGTTAATTTTAACATTTCATCAGAATTACGTAATGACGAAGGCCAAGGTCTTGTTGTTTTTAATTCCTCAGATTACCTAGAAATTGCGGTGTATCGTAGCAACCTAGCCACAGTTGGCAGTGCTTCTACCCTGTTAGGCTTGGATATGATGGATAGTATTTCTGTTAATTTTTTCAAAGATTAAGATTTAAAATGCATTGATTAACATTTAAAAAAACTATCAACCCTATGTTAATAAGTTTCTTTTAATAATAAGCATCAAAAAGATATATTTGTAGGAGCCCTTTTATTAAATTTATAATTCACATCACAGATGAAATTCATAGTTTCCAGTACGTATTTATTAAAACAACTTCAAGTCTTAGGCGGCGTGATTAACAATTCGAACACTTTGCCCATTTTAGACAATTTCTTATTTGAATTAGAACATTCAAAATTAACGGTTTCCGCAAGTGACTTAGAAACCACTATGGCCTCCACTCTAGAGGTCGAAAGTGATAACGAAGGTAGTGTTGCAATTCCTGCTAAACTCTTGTTAGAAACGCTTAAAACATTTCCAGAACAACCCCTCACATTTGTGATTGAAGAGAACAATACTATTGAAATCAGTTCAAACCATGGAAAGTATGCCTTGGCCTATGCAAGTGCAGAGGAGTTTCCAAAAGCCATTTCTTTAGACAGTCCTAGTACCACAATTATTGGAGCAGATATATTGGCTACTGCCATTTCAAAAACGATTTTTGCAGCAGGAAATGACGATTTACGTCCTGTGATGAGTGGCGTCTTTTTTCAGTTTTCAACTGAAAGTTTAACTTTTGTAGCCACAGATGCTCACAAGCTGGTTAAATATTCTCGTACAGATGTGACTGCCAATGAAACAGCTGAATTCATCATGCCTAAAAAACCATTGAATTTATTAAAAGGTATTTTAGCAGGAAGTGATGACGATGTGACAATTGAATACAACGATTCAAATGCTAAATTTTCGTTTGAAAATTCTGTATTAATCTGTCGTTTAATCGATGGTAAATATCCTAACTATGAAGCGGTTATTCCAAAGGAAAATCCAAACCACTTGACCATCAGTCGCAATCAATTTTTAAATTCGGTTAGACGTGTGTCTATTTTCTCAAACAAAACAACCCATCAAATTCGCTTGAAAATTGCGGGGGCAGAACTCAATATTTCTGCAGAGGATATCGATTACAGCAACAAAGCCGAAGAACGCTTAACCTGTGACTACCAAGGTGATGACATGCAAATTGGGTTTAACTCTCGTTTCTTATCGGAAATGCTAAGCAATCTGAATGCAGACGATATCCAATTGGAGATGAGCATGCCAAATCGTGCCGGAATCCTCACTCCTATTGATGGACTCGATTTAGGTGAAACAGTGACGATGTTGGTCATGCCTGTGATGCTTAATAGCTAATTTGGTACTCTATATTTAATGAAAAAAATACTATTAGAATTCTTAAAATTTGGGTATAAAACTTTGTTTTTGCCAGTTGTAAAAAAAGGGAATTCTTTTATTTCGTCTAAAATACCTAAAACTGAACTCTCTAAAATACATGTGAACAATGCTAAGTTGTTAACCACTAGAGAAGAATTGCTGTCACTATTACCTATTGGTGGGGTGGTTGCAGAACTGGGTGTAGATCAAGGTGATTTTTCTGAATCAATTTTGAACATTACAAAACCACAAAAACTACATTTAATTGATTCGTGGGGGAGCAAACGCTACAATCAAAAGAAACGCACGTCTGTTGAAAACCGTTTTTCAGAAGGGGTTAAAGAAAAATCTATTGAAATCAATATTGGACTATCAACAGAAGTCGTTACAAATTTTAAAGACAATTATTTTGATTGGATTTATATTGACACTACGCACTCTTATAAGACTACAATTGAAGAACTAGAGGCTTACAGAACAAAAATAAAACCAAATGGATACATCACTGGTCATGATTTTATTTTAGGAAACTGGGATGGTTTAATTCGCTATGGCGTCATAGAAGCTGTATATGAATTTTGTGTAAAGTATGATTGATGAATTGGCAAAAGGCCGTAAAATGGAAAAAATTTTACGAAAAGAAAAGAAATAGAAACAAAACCTAGTCTCCTCTACCCGTACATCTTTGCACGCAGCTCCTTAATCTTAGGATCTTGCATATACTCATCAAAGGTCGTATATCGGTCAATTACTCCCTTAGGCGTCAGCTCTATCACTCTGTTGGCTAACGTTTGTGCAAACTCGTGATCGTGGGTAGTAAACAATACGGTTCCTTTAAAGTTTTTTAAAGAATTATTAAACGCAGTGATACTTTCTAAATCCAAGTGGTTGGTTGGTTCATCGAGCATCAAAACATTGGCACGCATCATCATCATTCGAGAAAGCATGCAACGCACTTTTTCACCACCAGACAATACGTTCGATTGTTTAAGAGCTTCTTCCCCACTAAAAATCATTTTACCTAAAAAGCCTCGAATGTGTACTTCTTCGCGTTCTTCTTCTGTTTTTGCCCATTGTCGCAACCAATCTACCAAATTCATGGCATTTTCAAAAAAGCTGCTGTTGTCCAATGGCAAATACGATTGAGAGGTTGTCACCCCCCAATGGAATGATCCATTTTTGGCCTTTAAATTTCCGTTCACAATCTCATAAAATGCAGAAGTAGCTCTGGAATCTTTGGAATACACCACAACTTTATCTCCTTTATTGAGGTTAAAATCGAGTTTATCAAAAAGTGTTTCACCTTCCAATTCGAAAGCTAATTTTTCAACATTTAAAATCTGATCTCCAGCTTCGCGATCGCGTTCAAAAATAATGGCTGGATAGCGTCTGCTTGAGGGACGAATATCGGTCACATCCAATTTATCAATCATTTTCTTTCGACTCGTAGCTTGTTTTGACTTTGCAACATTGGCAGAAAAACGACGGATAAATTCTTCTAACTCTTTCTTTTTATCTTCTGATTTTTTGTTTTGTTGTGCGCGTTGTTTCGCAGCCAACTGAGAGGACTCATACCAAAAGGTATAATTTCCAGAGAAATGATTGATTTTATTAAAATCGATATCTGAAATATGCGTACATACGGCATCTAAAAAGTGACGGTCATGCGATACAACAATCACACAACTATCATAATTGGCTAAAAAATGTTCCAACCAAGAGATGGTTTCATAATCCAAGTCATTGGTAGGCTCATCCATAATTAACACATCTGGAGACCCAAACAATGCTTGAGCCAATAAGACTCGTACCTTTTGTTTTCCGTCCAAATCTTTCATCAATGTATAGTGGTGCTCTTCTTTGATTCCTAAATTAGAAAGCATAGACGCCGCATCACTGTCAGCATTCCAACCGTTCATTTCTTCAAACTTCACTTGAAGCTCTCCAATACGATCGGCATTGGCATCTGAATAATCGTTGTATAACGCATCAATTTCAGCCTTAATTTTAAACAACGGCTTGTTACCCATAATCACTGTTTCCAACACTGTATGTTCGTCGTAAAGGTTGTGATTTTGTTCGAGTACCGACATGCGTTTCCCAGGTTCTAGGTGCACATGTCCAGAAGTCGGTTCTTGAACCCCTGCTATGATTTTTAGAAATGTAGATTTCCCGGCACCGTTGGCACCAATAATTCCATAGCAATTTCCTGAATTGAAAGACGTATTGACTTCATCGAAAAGAATTCGTTTTCCAAATTGTACTGATAAGTTTGAAACTGATAGCATGCTTAAAATAATTTTTGGCAAAAGTAAATAAATCAAACCATCCATCAAATTAAACCGCCTCGTAATTTAACAACGCCTTAACAAGAACAAATCATTTCATAGCTTACTTTTGATAGAGTTAAGATATTAATTTCCATATTATTATATAAATGAAACCAATATACCTCCTTTACGGGCTCTTAATCTTTGTAGGCTGTCAGACCAGCCCCGAAGAAACGAAGCCTGTTTTTGTGGGTGGAGATATTATCAATCCCAGTAATAATTATGTGGTTTTATATGATACCCAAAACAATATAGATACCTTGTATCTTAATGAGGATAATCGGTTTTCTCATCACTTTACTAACTTTAAAGCTGGAATTCATTCTTTTGTACATGGTGGGAAATACCAATCCATTCTACTGGAGAAAAATGACAGTATTATGATGCACATTAATACACATGATTTTGACGAATCGATTGTGTTCAACGGAATTGGAGCTAAAAAAAATAATTACCTTATAAATCTTTTACTAAAATTAGAAAAAGAGGATAGTGAAACAAATGGAGCGTATGCTAAATCTCCTGAAGAATACCATCAAAGTATAGAAACATTTATTTCTAAAAACTCTAGCGACTTAGAGTCCTTTTTAAAAATCAATCCAAATTCTGAGCTCTTTAAAAAAGTAGCGTTGTCCAGTATAAAGTACCATTATTTTACACGTAAAGAACTGTATCCTTTTCGTCATTTTGGAGTTAATAGTTTTAACAATTTCAATAAGCTCCCCTCGAGCTTTTACGAGTTCCGAAAAGAGATTATTTACAATGACATCGACCTCAAAGATTTTTATCCTTACTATAATTTTTTATTCCCTCACATCAATAATTTGGCAACCGAACAATTGACCACTTCCAATACGGAGTTCAACTTAGACAACCATAAATTAGACTATACCACTCGAAAGCTAGAACTCATTGATAGTTTGGTGACCAATACAATGATTAAAAATAATTTATTAAAATACACCACTAGAAACTTTATTTCTAACTCAAATTCCATCGATCAGAGTTATATTTTGTATCAATCTTTTTTAGATAAGAGTACTAATAAGAAAGATAAAAAATACATTAAAGACCTCTTTAAAAACGCACAGGGATTTCAACCGGGCTATCCCCTTCCAGCAATTGAAGTGATTAATCACACAAATCAAACTTTAAATATCAATACGATCTTTAAAAAAACAACGGTGATCTATTTTTGGGACAATGCCAGTCGTTATCATTTTGAAAATAGTCATATTAAAGTAAAGACATTACAAGAAAAATTCCCGAACATTGATTTCGTTTCCATAAACATCAACTCCATGCATACATATGTCTGGAAAAATATGATTTTTGGGAATCAGTTTAAAATCAATAATGAATATCGTTTTGCAGATCCTTCCTATGCAAAAAAACGCTTGGCAATTAACTACATCAAAAAGGTATTAATTGTAGATTCTAAAGGCGTTATTTTAAATGCAACTGCCGATTTATTTGATCCTTCCTTTGAATTAATTCTTAAAAAATTGAAATAAAAAAAGCTGAAGTTTCCTTCAGCCTTTATGGTATATAAATGAAATTAGTCTCTTAATTTCCTTTTTTATAATCTTCTAAAAACTTAGCCAGTCCGCTGTCTGTAAGTGGGTGACGTAACAAGCCTTCAATAGAGCTTAAAGGTCCTGTCATAACATCTGCACCTAATTTAGCACAGTCAATTACGTGCATTGTATGACGCACAGAAGCTGCTAATATTTCAGTACCAAATCCGTAATTATCATAGATAAGACGAATCTCAGCAATTAAATTTAAACCATCGGTTGAGATATCATCCAAACGACCAATAAATGGCGACACATAAGTGGCACCTGCTTTGGCTGCTAACAAAGCTTGTCCCGGAGAAAACACCAAAGTAACATTGGTTCTAATCCCTTTATCACTAAAATATTTACATGCTTTTACACCATCTTTAATCATTGGAAGTTTAACCACAATTTGCGGGTGAAGAGCTGCAAGAGCTTCCCCTTCTTTAACCATTCCATCAAAATCTGTAGAAATAACTTCTGCAGACACATCGCCTTCAACAATTGCACATATCGCTTTGTAATGATTCAAAATATTTTCAGCGCCAGTAATTCCTTCTTTAGCCATCAAAGATGGATTGGTAGTTACTCCGTCCAAAACACCAAGGTCTTGTGCTTCTTTAATTTGATCTAAATTGGCTGTGTCAATAAAAAATTTCATGATTTTTTTGGTTTAAATTAGTGAATACAAAATTAACACATTATAACTGCTTGACGGCTGTTATTATAAAAAATAATGTCTCGATTTATATATTATAAAAACTACTTAAAAGTTTTTCGTACCATAAATCAGGAAGGATACGCTTTAAGACCACTGAGAACTTTTGTAGAAACGCCCCTACTTTATAATGAATCCTTGGGTTTTTAGAAGTGATAATTTTATGAATTACTTGCGCCATGAGTAAGGGGTTTTTTCCAGAATCTACATGCGAATCCATAAGCCTTAAGGTTGTTCCATAAGGCACTTTATAGGGAGAATCTTCCAATAGAGGTGCATGGTAACGCCCAGCGGCAATGTTGGTAGCAAAATCACCGGGTGCAATATTACTCATTGTAATATTAAATGTTTTAAGCTCCATACGATAAGATTCTGTTATCAATTCTAAAGCACCTTTACTCGCACTGTAAACCCCTCTAAATGGCAATCCCATATAGCCTGCAATAGATGTAATATTTAGAATTTGTCCTGATTTTTTTGAACGCATGTAGGGTAACACGGCATTGATCATGTTTATAGGACCAAAAAGGTTTGTTTCAAAATTACGTTTCATTTCTTCCATCGGAATTTCTTCTAATGGACCTGTAATTCCAACCCCAGCATTATTGACCAAAACATCAATTTGACCTGTTTTAGAAATTAATTCAGAAACACAAGCAGTGATGGACGTTAGTTGTGTCACATCTAATTTTATGAGTGGAAATTTTAAATCTGTATAATTTTCAGGAAATCGACTGGTTCCATAAACCGTATAACCTTTGTCTGCTAGATACTCCCCAATCGATTTTCCGATTCCTGAAGAACCTCCAGTAATTAAAACAACTTTTGCCATGGAATTTTGTATTATAAGATGATAAAGATAGGAAGATTTAAGGAAACTATGGGGTACAAAAAAAGGCAAGCTACCTACATCACACTGCTACAACCATTTACCTTTGCTGCGTTCCCGCCCTGGAGGATTCAACAGGAGCTAGTTGTGTAGGACTTGCCTCTGCAAAGATACAAAGTTTTAATATTCACACAATGATTTTTTTAACTGAATATAAATAAATAAATTGCTGAAAAATTTAATGGCACTATGCATTCCTACAAACTATTGACATTCATTGGACTTAGCGTTTTGATCTCTGCTTGCGGATCAACTACAAAATCTAACTTCTCAATCAAAACAAACAGTGAAACAAGCATTATTTCCAATGCTGAAACACTTTCTATTGAACTTTTAAACCCCAATAACAAAAAATTTGACTCTATACAGTTGACTTTAGATACTAAAAAAATAACAGCTACTGTTGATTTGTCGGCAATGCCCTTAGGAGAAAAACTTATAAAAGCAAAAGTATTTTATGACGACACATTTGAGGTTGCACTCAAAAAAGTGATTGTAGTGAATTCCGAAGCTCCAAAATTATACACTTACGAAATTGTAAACACCTATCCTCACGACATTACGTCTTATACACAGGGACTTGAATTTTACAATGGGGAGCTTTATGAAAGTACAGGTCAATATGGCGAATCTAAACTGAGAAAACTAGATCATAAAAATGGAACCGTTCTCAAAAACATCAATTTGAGTACCGCTTATTTTGGGGAAGGGCTATCGGTTCTGAATGATAAAATTTATCAATTAACATGGAAAGAAGGCCGTGGTTTGGTATATGATGTCAATAGCTTAGAACAGGTCGAAACCTTTAATTATGGACAAAGTAAAGAAGGTTGGGGGTTGTGTAATGATGGTCAAAAGTTTTATAAATCCGATGGATCTGAATACTTATGGTTTCTGAACCCAACCACACTCGCAGAAGAAGGTTCACTTCAAGCCTACACTAATAAAGGAAAGTTGACAAACCTAAATGAATTGGAATGGGTGGATGGAAAAATTTATGCAAATCGTTATCAAAAAAATGGGGTTGCCATTATCAACCCAGAAAATGGAGCAATTGAAGCTGTCATCGATTTTAAAGCTTTAAAAGCTAAGGTCACCAAACATCAAGGATTGGATGTTTTGAATGGAATGGCTTACAACCCAAAAACAAAAACCTTATTCGTAACTGGAAAACGTTGGGATAAATTGTTTGAAGTTAAAATTATTAAAAACTAATGACGGTATTTGAAGCCTTTAAATCTGTAGTTTCGGAAGATTTAGATGATTTGAAACATGTAAACAACGTCCGCTATGTCCAATGGGTTCAAGACCTTGCCAAGGCACATTGGAATTCAGCCACTACCCCACTGCAACAAAAAGAGAATATATGGGTGCTATTAAGCCATCATATCGATTATAAATCTGCTGCCAACATCAATGACGAAATTCACCTGAAAACCTATGTCACACGTTCGGAAGGCGTTACCTCTACACGCGTCGTTGAAATGTTTCATAAGGATTCTGGAAAATTAATTGTCAAATCTGAAACCACTTGGTGCTTATTAGATGGAAACACTAAAAAACCAAAACGAATAAGCCCTGAGATTGCAGCGGTATTTCATTAATTTATATAATTACAACAATATATATTAGCTTGAAAAGTTATATTTTTACCAAAACAGTACATCTTATGATCCGTTCTCTTTATTTTATAATTAGTTTTTTTATACTCATTTTTTGGAGTTCTTGTCGTCAAGATTTTGAATTTACACCAAGTACGGGTCAACTGAGCTTCTCAAAAGACACTGTTTATCTGGATACTGTATTCTCTAATATAGGCTCTAGTACCTACACCCTTAAAGTATACAACAACTCTGATGATGACATTCTAATTCCGTCATTAAAATTAAGTAAAGGGCAAACGTCCAAGTACCGCATGAATGTCGATGGCATGCTTGGCAATGGAACTTTGGTAGGTAAAGAATTTGAAAATGTAGAGCTTTTAGCTCAAGACAGTATGTTTGTGTTTATTGAAACCACTATTGACATTCAACCCTTAGTAACCAATGAAACACAGTTTTTATACACGGATGCGATTGAATTTGGAACAGGTCCTAACACTCAAAAAGTAGAATTAGTAACCTTGGTAAAAGATGCTGTATTTATCTATCCAAATAAAGATGCCAATGGCGTCGTGGAAACCCTCATTTTTGATGTGGACGGCGATGGTGTTGATGACGAAACCAATGTACAAGGCCGCTTTTTAGAAGACTCTGAATTAACATTAAACAATGAAAAACCCTATGTTATTTATGGCTATGCAGCTGTTGCTGGTGGAAAAACCTTGGACATTAACCCAGGAGCTCGAATCCATTTTCATGCCAATTCGGGCTTACTAATCACAGAAAATGCTTCTTTACACATCAATGGACTGCCGAGTTTAGACGCCGAAATTTTGGAGAATGAAATCATTATTCAAGGCGACCGTTTGGAACCTCTTTACGAAGACATCCCTGGACAATGGGAAGCAATTTGGCTGTTAAATGGCAGTACCAATAACAGCATCAATCATGCAACCATAAAAAATGGAACAATCGGTGTTTTAAGTGATGGCAATCAAGACGATCCTACAAAACTAACAATTACAAATTCTCAGATTTATAACTCCAGTAATTTTGGAATTTTAGGACGTGGCTCTTCAATCAATGCAGAAAATGTCGTTCTAAACATCAGTGGTATTTCTTCTTTTGCAGGAACATACGGAGGGAATTATAATTTCACGCATTCGACTATTGCAAACTATTGGTCCAATAGTTTCAGACAGTTCCCTGCCCTCTTACTGAACAACTTTATTATCGATGCCGAAAACACCATATTTACAAACCCTTTAGAGTCTGCAAATTTCACCAATTGTATTATTTATGGAAATGACAATCCAGAGCTATTATTGGAAAAAGAACCTTCTGATATGTTTAATTTTAAATTCACCAATAGTTTAATTTATTTTGACGACCCATCCGGCTATTTTTCAGAACCACAATACGATTTCAGCAATACAGATCACTATGAAAATGTGATATTTAATAACGATCCTGGGTTTTTGGATCCTTCTATAAATCAATTAAACATTCCTATCGGTTCTCCTGCAGAAGGTGCTGGCATTAGTTATGGAAATTTAAACGTGGACATCACAAATACTACACGTACGTCCCCACCCGATTTAGGAGCTTATAATGCGACTGAATTTGAGGATTAGATATAAAAAAATCCCGAATTAAATCGGGATTTTTTTTTAAGGTAATTTACTTTAATGATTTTATGCAAACAAAGGACGGTGACTCATCAGTGTATTCACTTGTTCTGAAATCGCTTCCAATTTTGTTTCATCTTCGTGGTTATTCAAAACTTGATCAATAAGTTCAACCACCGTTTCCATATCTGATTCTACCAAACCACGTGTGGTAATAGCAGGCGTTCCAACACGGATACCAGACGTTACAAAAGGACTCTGCGTATCAAAAGGTACCATGTTTTTATTTACCGTGATATCTGCTTTGACAAGTGCTTGCTCGGCATCTTTTCCGGTAATGTTTTTATTTCTTAAATCAATCAACATCATGTGGTTGTCAGTCCCACCCGAAATCAAATGATAGTCGCGTTTTACAAATGCTTTTGCCATGGCATCTGCATTCTTTTTAACCTGTAGAATATAGTGTAAAAACTCATCGGTCAATGCTTCTCCAAAAGCAATCGCTTTTCCAGCAATTACATGCTCCAAAGGTCCCCCTTGATTTCCTGGGAAAATTGCAGAATCCAATAACGAAGACATCATACGTACTTTTCCTGATTTCAGTGTAATTCCAAATGGATTTTCAAAATCTTTACCCATCATAATAAGACCACCTCTAGGACCTCTTAAGGTCTTGTGCGTCGTTGTAGTGACGATATGACAGTATGGTAACGGATCGTTCAAAATACCTTTTGCAATCAAACCAGAAGGATGAGAAATATCCCCTAATAAAATGGCACCAACGCTGTCAGCGATCGCTCTAAAGCGTTTAAAATCAATATCTCTTGAGTAAGCAGAGGCTCCAGCAATGATTAGTTTTGGTTGTTCTTTTGTAGCAATCTCTTGAATTTTATCATAATCCAAAACACCAGTTTCTTTTTCAACGCCATAAAAGACAGGGTCGTACAAACGACCTGAAAAATTAACAGGCGATCCGTGTGTCAAATGCCCTCCATGAGACAGATCAAATCCTAAGATTTTATCTCCCACTTTTAAACACGCATGAAATACGGCGGTATTGGCCTGACTTCCAGAGTGTGGTTGTACATTTGCCCAAGCAGCTCCAAAAAGTGTTTTGGCGCGGTCAATAGCAATTTGCTCTACTTCATCTACTACTTCACAACCACCATAATAACGCTTTCCAGGATACCCTTCTGCGTATTTGTTGGTCAGTACAGATCCTGTAGCTTCCATCACTTGTTCACTTGTGAAATTTTCAGAAGCAATCAATTCAATTC
>JABAYY010000015.1 GCA_018608765.1 Flavobacteriaceae bacterium | reverse complement strand
TCTTCGCATTTTGTTTCTTTTACTAAGAATTGACCTCCTCTGAGTAGTTGTTTGTCGTTTGTTTCCATCCTCTTTAGTATTAAGTGTTTAGTGTAAAGTATTAAGATGCCTAGCTAGAGAACTTTCGTCTTTGTACTTAATAATTAATTTGTTTATTATTTTATTTATTTCCAGTTGTATTTGAAGTATGCATAAAACGGAATCGCAATGTCTTAGTACTTAATTCTAATAATCTTAATTCTATTTATTTTAAGAATTCAAAAATCCCACATGCGCCTTGTCCTGTTCCTACACACATGGTAACGGCTCCATATTTTCCATGCATTTTTTGCTTTCGCATTTCATCAAACAATTGAACCGATAGTTTTGCCCCAGTACATCCTAGCGGGTGGCCTAATGAAATAGCACCACCATTTGGATTGATAATTTCAGGGTTGAGGTTTAATTCACGGATTACTGCTAAAGATTGCGATGCAAAAGCCTCATTTAATTCAATTAAGGATAAATCGTCTTGCTTTAAACCAGCTTGTTTTAAGGCTTTTGGAATGGCTTTAACAGGACCTATACCCATAATTCTTGGTTCGACGCCTGCTGCTGCATAGTTAACCAATCGTGCGATTGGTTCAAGATTTAATTCTTTTACCATGTCTTCACTCATGACCATGACAAAGGCTGCTCCATCACTCATTTGTGATGAATTTCCTGCGGTGACACTTCCACCTGCAGCAAAGACAGCTCGCAGCTTTGCTAGTGCTTCTTTGCTAGTGCCTGCTCTTGGACCTTCGTCCTTAGTGACAGTATAAGATTTGGTTGCTTTTTTCCCATTGGAATCAATATAATTCTGTACAACTTCAATAGGGACTATTTGATCCTGAAAACGGTTTTCTGCTTGCGCTCGTAAGGCTTTCATGTGAGAGTTATAAGCAAACTCATCTTGGTCTTCACGAGATATTTTAAACTGATTAGCGACTGCTTCGGCTGTATTTCCCATGCCCCAATAATAATCTTCGTGACCTGCTTTTACGATATCATAATTAAGTTCTGGTTTATACCCTGTCATTGGAACACTGCTCATACTTTCTGCACCTCCAGCAATAATACAATCTGCCATTCCGGCTTGAATTTTTGCTGTTGCCATTCCAATGGTTTCGATTCCAGACGAACAAAAACGGTTTACGGTCACTCCTGGGACATCTACAATGTCTAATCCCATTAATGAGATAAGACGTGCCATATTTAGGCCTTGTGATCCTTCTGGCATAGCGTTACCAACAATGACATCATCAATACGTTTTGGGTCTAAATCAGGCAATTCTTTCATCATGTGTTTGATGGTTTCTGCTGCTAATTCATCTGTTCTTTTAAAACGGAATACGCCTTTTGGTGCTTTGCCAACAGCGGTTCTGTATGCTTTTACAATGTATGCTTGTTTACTAATCATAGTATTGAGATTTATAGTATTAAGTATTAAGACTTCTTTGAAGTGAGAAATTCATTTTTGTAACTTCTAGTACTTCATTTATAATGGGTCTTACATTTTCTTCTTTTATTAATTTTAACCTTAATGATAAATATAATTGTGTTAATAATTCATAAGAAGAACCATTTGCAATTCCTAGAAATTGTTTGAATTCTCCATTTGTATTTCTTCCTGCTCCTTCTGAAATATTAGAAGGGATTGAAACGGCACTTCTTCGAAGTTGAGAAGTCAAACCATATTTTTCTTCATTGGGAAAATTTTCTGTTTCTTTATAACATTTTTCAGTGATTGCCATCGATTTTTGCCATATTTTTAATTCTTCAAACTTGTGCATGGGGGTAAGTATTTATTGATTAGTAATCAGTATTAAGTAGTTAGTATTAAGATTTTAAAAAGTTCATTTAAATATATTTTATTAGTTTCTTGTCTTTGTACTTAATTCTTTGTACCGTGTACTAGTTACGAAGCGGTTTCCCTGTTTTTAACATATGCTGTATGCGTTCTAATGTTTTACGTTCGGTACATAAACTTAAAAATGCTTCACGTTCTATATCTAATAAATATTGTTCGGATACTAAAGTGGGTTCAGATAAATCGCCTCCAGCCATCACGTAGGCTAGTTTATTGGCAATTTTCATATCATGTGCGGATATATAATTACTGTCTTGCATGGAGTCCGTCCCGACTAAGAACATCCCTAAGGCTTGTTTTCCGAGTACTTTTATATCCGTTCTTTTAATTGGTTGTGTATACCCAGAATCTGCCATTAATTTAGCGTGCTGTTTTGCTACGGCTATTTGACGGTCTTTATTTACGACCACCACATCTTTTCCTTTTTGTAAAAGATTTAAGTCAAATGCTTCATAAGCTGAGGTCGATACTTTTGCCATTCCAATGGTTAAAAAATGTTCTTGTAATACATTTAATTGGACATCGCCTTTTTGAAAAACATCTTGTGCTCTTAAAGCCATTTCTTTTGAGCCACCACCACCAGGAATTACACCGACTCCAAACTCTACAAGCCCCATATAGGTTTCGGCTGCAGCAACTACCTTGTCTGCATGAAGCGATAGTTCGCAACCCCCTCCTAATGCCATACCATGAGGTGCGGCTACTGTTGGGATGGAAGAATAACGCATACGCATCATAGAATCTTGGAAGTATTTGATTGCCATGTTAAGCTCATCATATTCTTGCTCTGCAGCCATCATAAAAATCATACCTATATTGGCACCGACTGAGAAATTAGCTCCTTGATTCCCTACGACCAGTCCTGCAAAATCTTTTTCTGCTAAGTCAATCGCTTTGTTCAGGCCTGCCAATACATCGCCACCAATAGTATTCATTTTAGATTGAAATTCTAAATTAAGAATGCCATCGCCTATATCTTCAATAACGACGCCTGAGTTTTTAAAGACTTCGTTTGATTTTCTAATGTTATCAAGAATGATAAAACTATCTTGACCTGGAATTTTTGTTTGTGTTTTACTTGGGATATCGTAAGCATAACTGGCACCTTCTTTTATGGAATAGAACGAAGAGCTTCCAGAAACTAACATTTCGTTCACCCATGCAGCAGGCTCTAAGCCTTCTACTTTCATTAATTCGATTCCTTTTTCTACCCCAATAGCGTCCCATATTTGAAACGGTCCGTGTTCCCATCCAAAACCGGCTTTCATGGCATCATCGATCTTATAAAGTTCGTCTGTGATTTCTGGAATACGATTGGATACATAAGCAAATAGGGCTGTAAAGCTTTTACGGTAAAACTCACCGGCTTTATCCTTTCCATTCACTAATACTTTAAAACGATCAACGACCTTGTCAATTGTTTTTGTGAGTTCTAAGGTGGCAAATTTTGCGCGTTTAGCAGCACGGTATTCTAGAGTATTTAAATCTAAACTTAAGATTTCTTTTTTACCTTCTGCAGATACATTTTTCTTATAGAATCCTTGTCCTGTTTTGCTACCCAACCATTTGTTTTCTACCATGGTATTGATAAAGTCTGGCAATTCAAACAATTCTAAACGTTCATCGTTAGGGCAGTTTTCTCGAATGCCGTTGGCTACATGCACTAAGGTATCTAATCCAACAACATCGACAGTTCTGAAGGTAGCCGATCTTGGGCGACCAATGACTGGACCAGATAATTTATCAACTTCTTCAATGGTTAAATCTAAATCCTTAACAGCATGAAATAAACTTTGAATACTAAATATCCCCACTCTATTTCCAATAAATGCAGGGGTGTCTTTAGCGATCACAGCCGTTTTTCCAAGAAACTGTTCGCCATATCCATTTAAGAATTCTAGGACTTCAGGATCCGTTTTTGGACCTGGGATAATCTCAAATAATTTTAGGTAACGCGCAGGATTAAAAAAGTGTGTTCCACAAAAGTGTTTTTGGAATTCTTCACTGCGACCTTCGCTCATAAATTTTATGGGAATTCCAGATGTGTTGGACGTAATTAGAGTACCAGGAGTTCGGTATTTTTCTAAGTTTTCAAACACCATTTTTTTGATGTCCAAACGCTCGACCACCACTTCCATAATCCAATCCACATCGGCTACTTTTGCGATGTCATCTTCCAAATTTCCTGTAGTAATTCGCTGAGCAAATTTTTGATTGTATATAGGGGAGGGCTTTGATTTTAACGAAGCTGTAAGTGCTTCGTTTACCAGTCGGTTTCTAACGACTTTATCTTCTAGGGATAAGCCTTTAGCTTTTTCTTTGTCATTAAGTTCTCTAGGGACAATATCTAAAAGCAATACATCGACACCAATATTTGCAAAATGGCAAGCAATCCCGCTGCCCATGATTCCAGATCCAATAATGGCAATTTTTTTAATTCTTCTTGTTTTCATCTCAATATATATAGGGTGATTAGAATATTTTTTTATTTGATATGAGGTTCATAATACAATCGGAAACTTCAAAAAAGTGGTTTAGTTTTTCTTCTGAAACTTCCGTTTTGATGACGCTGTTAAATTTTAAAACATTTTGTTTTACTTCTTCTCTGTTTTTAAGTCCCGATTCGGTTAGGTGTATAAGTACACCACGACCATCATTTGGGTTGGGTAAGCGTTCTATTAAACTCAAGTCTTCCAATGTTTTTAAAATTCTTGATAGACTGGTTGCTTCCATTCCCATTTTTGGCCCCAATGATGTTGAAGGGGTTCCGTTCTGTGGGTCTACACTTAAGAGCGTAAATCCTGTTGCCATGGTGATTCCATATTCTGAAGCTTCTTCATTATACATCTTTTGAACCGCCAACCAAGTGGTTCTCAAAACATAATCTATCGTTTTATCTTTCATGCGTTTTCTAATATCTTGAATCAAAGATAGCAAAATTTATTATGCATGCATAGTAAAAAGCAAAAAAGTTATGCATGCATAGTATTATTTGTTAAGAATATGATTTTTTAAGCACGAACAGGGATCGTTTGCAATGTTGGAATTATGCTATGTCTGAGGGTTTATTCGTTTCTAGTTTATGAACTAAGAAGTTTTGCGGAATCACGGGCTAACGTTGTTGTATATGGTTTGTT
>JABAYY010000089.1 GCA_018608765.1 Flavobacteriaceae bacterium | reverse complement strand
GATTTAAAATTTGTTTGAGGTTTTCTTTATTTTGAATGGTGAATTTTTCAGATTTTTCTTCCAGAATTTTAGATGCTAAGATTTCAAAATCTTTCCGAAGTTGTGCTTGACGTTCTTCGAGTTCTTTTTCGCGTTTCAGATTATCGTCTTGGAGCGTATCAAAAGCTGCATTTTTTTGAACCAACTGAATGTTTAAGGCGTCTTTTTCGGACCTAAAATCATCGCGTTCAGTTTCAATATTTAAAATGGTATTTTTGAGTTCAGAAACCGTTTGACTCAACTGGTTTCGACGTTCTTCAAGCGTACTTCGTTCGCTCTTGCTTTTTAATTTTGAAATGGTAAGTCCTAAATAGCCACCAATCAGGCCACTAGTTATTACAGATAAGATGAGAATTAAATTTTCAGTCATTATAGAGTGTTCTTTGCTATAAAAGTATGAAAATCCTACAGTCTATTAGAATTAAAACTTCAAAAAATTGAAATAAACCAACTCCTTAAGATGTTTAGCTTAATTGCAAATATCGTTTTTGAACAAAATTAAACCCAAGGATCATCACGCCAGAATAAAAGAAATCGCCTAAAAGAGAATTTCTAAAAAACGGAATGGCAAGGGTGTAACATTCAATAAATCCTGTCCATGTTTTTGGGTATCCCATCAGCCATACTCCAAAATTAGTTATGATGAAAAAACAGATACTGCTTAACAATATTGTGAATACACTTGGTTTTTTGGTTTGGGTTCCAATAAAACTGACAAATATAAAAGCAGCATACACAACGATTGAAATAGAATGAAACCCTAGAAATAGGTCGGATACCACCATAATAAAAAGAGGTGCTAGATATGCTAAAGATTTGTTAGTAAAATACAACCCACCAAAAAGGGCAATAGCAGTGACGGGAGTGAAATTTGGGAGGTGTGGTATGAGTCTTAACAAAACAGCAATTAGCAGAAATGCTAAGATAACAAATTGTCTTTTAGATAAGTAGGTATTCGACATAGGAGTTGTTTTCAACAAAAATAATAATAATTCGATTAATTTCATCTATTGTGTTAGAATTTTTTACATTTGGAGCGAATTTTGGTTTGTATCTTTATTTTTTAGAGATACAATTAAAAGGGAATCTGGTTAAATTCCAGAGCTGTTCCCGCAACTGTATACTTAGTTTTGCATTCGCAAAATGCTTTTGATCTTATTCTTTGTCACTGGAAATTTCTGGGAAGACTCATCAAAAGACGTAAGCCAGGAGACCTGCCTTATTCAAAAAACAATGTTAAACTTTCGGGATAGAAGTTTTCATACGACTAAGTATGCCTTATTATCTCGAGTAATTAAATTTAAATGACCTACAAGCCCTATGCCCTAATCGCACTATTTCTATGTGCCCAAACTCAAATCAATGCCCAAAACGTTCTAGAAGAATCTTTAGAAGAAGTTGTTGTGACTGATTCTCGTTTTAAGCTCAAACGTGAAAACTCTGGAAAGACAGTGATTAAAATTTCTCAACAAGAGATTGAAAACAACCAAGGACGTACCATCTCTGAATTAATAAACACTAAAAGTGGTATTGAAATTAATGGCAGTAGAAGTAATGCAGGACAAAATTTAGGAGTGTATGTTCGTGGAGGACGAAACCGTCAAGTTTTAGTTTTAATTGACGGCATCCAAGTCAACGATCCGTCTCAAATTTCAGGGGGTTATGATTTTAGACTGCTAAATCTGAATCAAATTGAATCCATTGAAATTATCAAAGGTGCTTCAAGTACACTCTATGGAAGTGGTGCCGCTACTGCTGTTATCAATATTTCCACCAAAGCTGCGAATGCTAAAAAAATCAGTGCTGTTTATTCCTCAAGTGTTGGGACCAATCAAACCGAATCAGATCAGAATTACAACATTGCAGATTTTAATAACAGCGTCGCTTTTAGTGGTACACTTAATAAGTTCACTTACCGTGCTGCTTTTAATAACCAATTTTCTGATGGTCTATCGGCTGCAATCAGCGATATCAATGAGAAAGATGCATTTTCCAAATATGGCATAGATGTAAACCTTGGCTATAAATTTAGTCCTGCATTTTCTTTGAATTTTTATGGCAGTCACACCGATTCAAAATCAGAAATAGATGGATTTGATGTGAATTTTAATTTTGTAGATACTTCCGATGAATTTAATAGCTTACAATCACGTGTAGGAGTGTCATCGCAATTCAAATACAACAAAGGAAGTCTTAATTTGAATGCAGCGTACAGTGAATACGATAGAGAATTTGTTTCTACGTACCCATCTCTTTATAAGTCTAAAAATTTTGTATTTGATATGTATAATAAATATGTATTTGATAATTCATTTTATACGATCGTTGGATTGAATGTCATTGAAAATAATGCAACCTTCACGAATGATGAAACCTTTCATGTTACAGACCCTTATGCGAATTTTGTGTATGTTTCTGACGTTGGTTTTAACATGAATGCAGGGGTGCGTTTAAATAATCACAACGCATACGGTTCTCATTTTATATACAACCTAAACCCATCTTTTACGCTTAAATCAAGTAATGGATATACGAAACTTTTTGGGTCTTATAGTACTTCTTTTATCACCCCTTCTTTATCTCATTTATATGGAGATTTTGGAGCCAACCCCAACTTAGAGCCAGAAGAAAATTTAACTATAGAGGCAGGGGTAGAGTTTAAATTGAATGATAATTTCAGAATTTCTGGATTGTTTTTTAATAGAGAAGAAAAAAACACAGTTTTGTGGATTGATGGTGGCTACCTGAATGCAGCTGACTTGTTACGCGCAAAAGGAGTGGAAGTTGAATTGAACGCAACTCCCATAGAAAAATTATCAATTGAAGCTAATTACACGTTTGTTGAATACAAGGAATCATTGGCACGTAGAATCCCAAAACATAAAGCGAATGTTCAATTTGGTTATGAAATCTCAAAAAGCACCTTTACATCTTTGTCTTATCAATACACTCACGAAAGATTTGAAAATAGCTTTGTTCCGCTTTTAGAGAGTTTTAGTGTCTTAAATTTCTATGTAAGCCATACCGCCTTAAAAAATAAAATCAAGTTTTTTGGAGGTCTTGACAACATTCTAAACGAGGCTTATCAAGATATTCCTGGATATGCAACCAAAGGGCGTAATGTAAGATTAGGGTTTAATCTCACGCTTTAGAAAGGATAAACTAATCTAAATACATCTCTTGTGAATGTGGCTTGAATGAATTTGAATCTAGGATGGGAGTGATGCCATGAAGATCAATAGCAAACCTTCCAGCTTGAATGGATGCGAGAGCAGCAGCGAGCAAAGGTTCACTCGGATCTCCTAAAATACCATAATTCGAAATGGTTTCTTTCACTTCAATTGTAGGTATCAGACCCGACGATGGAACCGCTTGGTTGTCTTTGTTTACCGTAATTGCCACCAAGGGTTGTAATGCATATAAATGGCCAGGATTAGCTCCTTGTCTTTGAAAATCCGGAGAATCATAAAGCGTTATTGATGCTTGTGATTTACCAACGGTTTTAGTTCCAATTTGGACTACATTGATATAGGATCTCAGACTGTTTACAATCATTTCACTTGCAGATGCCGAACTCCCTGTTGCAATGACATATACTTTGTCAAGTCCAACCGAGTTAATGGAGCCCCCACCTGTTAGTGTACTAGTGAAGTCGTAATTTGTATTGTTACTCTGCAAGTCGTTATTGTACTGTAATTTAGCGAATACTCCATTAGAGAGCCCTGTAATCATACTCCCTAAAAGAGTCGCAGAATTCACACTCCCACCAGGATTATAACGCAAATCTAATATTAAGTGTTGTATGTTTTGTGCTTGAAACTCCGCAAACACGTCGTTCAGTTGTCCATCATAATCAGCCACAAAACCATTATACATTAGATAGCCCACATTTTCATTGTTTAAATTTAGAACTTCTGATTTAAAGATTGGGTTTTCAGAAAAGACAGTTTTTGTAAGTGCTATTGTTTCACTGCCATCTGTAAGACTGTCGTCATCCGGAACATCAGTCCCATTAGAATTATAAGTTGCTAAATGGAGTGTATAATTCTCACTACTCAAGAGCGTTCGGAGATTGTCTTCTGTCAATGAGATGCCATCAATTTTATTGAAAACTTGACCTCTAGCCAAAGTAGTTGTACTTGCATTGCTATTTGGTTGCACCAAACGCACAACTCCAAAAACATCATTTGTACTTCCAGGGGTGTAAAAGAAATTAAATTCAGCACCATTGGTTTTAGTGACTCCACTAAATTGTTGTTCAAGAGTAATATAGTCACTTGTAATCCAACTGAAACGGTCTATGTTTTCTCGATCATAAACTAAACTTTCAAACAATGTTTCAGGTGATTCATAGCCGTTCAAAAAACTTTGATAGTCATTATCTGATCCAAAACGATCATCAGCCAAATTGGGACTGTTATATTTATAGAGATAGGCAAAATTCATTGCATTCCAAACAAAGTTTTTGATATCGGTTGTTCCAGAAATGGAATCGTCATTATCTTCAAAACAACTGAAAGTGAGACTAAAAACTAGAGAAAGAAGCGCGAATTTAAAAATTGTTTTCATAAATAAGGTTTAATTTGTTTTGTTAGCTAGCTAAAGTGGCTTTTATTAATGCTTTTAATATTGTTGATTTGAAGCCTTTTTTTTTATAGCTTTGAATCTTAGACCTCTAAATTAAACTAATTATTATAAAACAAAAATTATTTCACATTCTTGTAACAAAAAAATATATGAATCGTCTTTAATTTATAACCACCCAACCTACGATGAACGAAACAGAATATTTGAAAATTGTCACTCCTTTTAAGGATAAAATTTTCCGTGTAGCAAAACGTTTGTTGGTGTCGATTGAGGAAGCTGAAGATGCAACACAAGAAGTTCTTATAAAATTATGGAACCATCGGCAAAAATTTAAGGACTATAACAGTCCTGAAGCATTTGCAATGACAATGACAAAAAATTGGTGCTTTGATCGTTTAAAATCAAAACAAGCACAAAACTTAAAAATAGTACATAACAATTATGAAGACC
>JABAYY010000069.1 GCA_018608765.1 Flavobacteriaceae bacterium | reverse complement strand
GGCAAGTGATGAGGATAGAGAAGGGGAGGCGATTGCATGGCATTTAGCAGAAACTTTAAAGTTAGACAAAGCTAAAACCAAACGAATTGTTTTTCATGAAATCACAAAAACAGCCATTGAAAAAGCAGTAAAAACCCCTCGTGGAATTGATTATAATTTAGTAGATGCTCAACAAGCGCGACGTGTTTTAGATCGTATTGTAGGATATGAATTGTCTCCAGTTTTGTGGCGAAAAGTAAAAGGAGGACTTTCAGCTGGACGTGTTCAGTCGGTTTCTGTTCGATTAATTGTGGAACGCGAACGTGAAATTCAAAAATTCCAATCACAAGCCACTTTTAGAATCGATGCAGAATTTACGACTGCAAAAGGACAAGTCTTTAAGGCAAAACTCCCAAAATCATTTGATAGCGAAGCTGCTGCAAAAGCATTTTTAGATAAAAATAGTGATGCTGCCTTTTCAGTATCAAATTTAGAGAAAAAGCCTGCAAAAAAATCACCAGCACCGCCTTTCACAACCTCTACATTACAACAAGAGGCGTCTCGAAAATTATATTTTTCGGTCAGTAAAACAATGAACATGGCCCAGCGACTTTATGAAGCGGGATTAATTACATACATGAGAACCGATAGTGTAAATCTTTCACAAGAAGCACGAAATACAGCGGCTCAAGAAATTTCGTCGTCTTATGGAGACACGTATAGTAAGCCTCGAAATTTTAAAGGAAAATCAAAAGGAGCTCAAGAAGCACATGAGGCGATTCGTCCCACTAATTTTTCAACCCATTCGGTGAACATTGAAAGAGATCAAGCACGACTGTATGATCTAATTTGGAAACGTGCCATTGCCTCTCAAATGAGTGATGCACAATTGGAACGCACCAATGTAAAAATTAGCACGCCAAACCACAATGAAACATTTACTGCAAATGGAGAGGTGATTAAATTTGATGGATTTTTAAAAGTATATCTTGAGGGGACTGATGATGAGAACTTAGAACAAGAAGGTATGTTGCCGGCGATGACATTGAATGAAGCATTAGGTAATAACTATATAACAGCTACTGAGCGTTTTTCAAGACCTCCATACAGATATACGGAAGCATCATTAGTAAAAAAACTAGAAGAATTAGGAATAGGAAGACCTTCTACGTATGCCCCTACAATTTCAACAATCCAGAACAGAAAATATGTTGAAAAAGGCTCTGTTGATGGTGCGGAACGTAGCTATTCTTTATGGACATTGTCTGAGGGAGAATTAAAAGGAAAAAAGCTCACTGAAAAATTTGGTTCTGATAAAGGAAAGTTAGTACCAACAGATATAGGAATGATTGTTACTGATTTTTTAGTCAATCATTTTGAAGCGATATTAGATTATAATTTCACAGCTAAAGTGGAAGCCGATTTTGATTTAATTGCCAGTGGAAAAGAAGACTGGACAAAAATGATGAAGTCATTTTATAAAGAGTTTCACCCAAAAGTTGAAGACGTTAGTCAAAATGCAGAGCGTGAATCTGGGGAACGTATTTTAGGAACAGACCCAAAATCGGGACGTCAATTAAGTGTGCGTTTAGGAAAATTTGGACCGATAGTTCAGATAGGAAAAGCAGATGAAGAAGAAAAACAAGTGTTTGCGAGTGTGCCTCCTAACTTTCAACTAGCTGCCATTACGTTTGATGAAGCACTTGAATTATTCAAACTTCCAAAAGATTTAGGCACCTATAAAGGCGAAGATATCATTGTAAACAATGGTCGTTTTGGGCCTTATGTGAAATTTGGAGATAAGTTTATTTCCCTTTCTAAAGGAATGGATCCAATGCGTGTTGAAATGGAAGATGCGATTGAATTAATTAAAGAAAAAGAAGCCGCTGATGCTCCAATATATGAGTACGATGGCTTGCCAGTTCAAAAAGGTAAAGGACGATTTGGACCCTTTATCAAATGGAATAATATGTTTATTAACGTCAATAAAAAATACGATTGGGACAATCTTTCTAACGATGATATTGAGACTTTAATTAAAGATAAAATTCAAAAAGAAATAGACAAGCTAATCCATGACTGGGAAGAAGATGGTATACGTGTTGAAAAAGCACGATGGGGTCGTCATAACATCATTCAAGGGAAGACAAAAATTGAACTTCCAAAAACAGTGGATGCAACTAAACTTACTTTAGAAGAAGTAAAAGGGATTATTGCGAAAAATGCTCCCAGGAAAAAAACGCGAGCCAAAAAGAAAAAATAATGGATTATAGTTTCCTTTCACCTGTTCAAGATCGGCTTGTAGACGAATTAGAGTTGCAACACAGTCAGACCATAGGAAAAAAACTAAGGATTCACACATCAATACATGAGCCAAGTTTAGAAGGTGTTAAAATGGCTATTGTTGGGGTTTTGGAGTCTAGAAATTCTGTTGATTATATCGGTGAAGATTTTCAGTTTACTGAAATTCGAAAAGCATTTTATAAACTCTTTCCAGGCAACTGGTTGCATGAAATTGCCGATTTGGGGGATATCCAAAAAGGTAAAACCGTAGAAGACTCTTATTTTGCACTGACTCAAGTTGTGTCTAGTTTAATTAAAGCAAAGGTCATTCCTATTATCATTGGTGGAAGTCAAGATTTAACCTATGCCAATTATCGGGCTTATGATAAAATTAGTTCAATGATTAACATTGTTAATGTTGATAAAAGTTTTGACTTAGGAGACTCTAGTAAGCCGATTAATAATGGTAGTTTTTTGGGAAAAATCATTCTTGAACAGCCTTACAATCTGTTTAATTATACAGCATTAGGGTTTCAGACGTATTTTAACTCTCAAGAAGAGATTGATTTAATGGAAAAACTGTACTTTGAGTCGTACCGATTGGGTCGAATAACTCAAGCTATTAGTATCGTAGAACCTGTGCTCAGAGATGCTGATGTCGTAAGCTTAGATCTTAACTCTGTTCAATCTTCAGAAGTAAGTCTTAAACAAAAATATTCACCAAATGGTTTTAATGGTCGTGAGATTTGTGCCATTTCACGCTATGCTGGAATTAGCAATAAGGTGACCTCTTTTGGAATTTACGAGTACAACCCATCCCAAAATGATGAAGCAACAGCCATGCTCATTGCTCAGATTATATGGTACTTTATCGAGGGTGTGAACTGTAGAATTAAAGATGATGATTTCAGTGATTCTGCGGCTTATCTGAAATTTACGGTGCTTGTAGAGTCTGAGGAATTGGTGTTTTTTAAGAGTAAAAAAACAGGACGATGGTGGATTGAAATTCCTTTTTTAGAATATTCAGATACTAAATCGAAACAACATCCGTTATTAGCCAGTACACATGAAGATTATGTGAGTGCTACGAAGGGGGTTATCCCTGAACGGTGGTATAAAGCGTACAAAAAAAATTAGACTTTAAGGCGTTAAATTGTCTATATAAATTAGCTTAAGATTCAACTAAAAAAAAGTTGTTTTTTAAGAAATATATGGATAAGTTTACACCCTGAAGTTTTTAGGAGTTAATTCCTTGAATTTATTTACTTATGAAAAAAATTGTATTAATAACATTAGTTTTAGCCTTTGTAACCAGTTGTGGTTCAAAAGACAAGGGAGAATTGGTTGGTGTAAAGGGTAAAAAATGGCATCCAGAAAAGCCTTACGGAATGAGTTTAATTCCTGGTGGAGCTTTTGTAATGGGGAAATCTGATGATGACCTAGCTGGAATTCAAGATGCGCCTACCAAGACAGTTTCTGTACGCTCATTTTATATGGACGAGACAGAAATCACGAACAGTGAGTACCGTCAGTTTGTGTTTTGGGTACGAGATTCAATTTTAAGATACAACCTCGCCGAAATGGCTGATTTAGAAGGTAAAACTTCAGACGATGAAGGAATTGGTGAATTTGCCTACCTATCTTCTGAGGAAGAAGAATTGACGCCTTACGAAAAATACATGCTCGATACGTATGGAAATGAACAACGTAAAATTAACAACGATGTAGATCTTATTTTTGAAACCGACGAATACCCAGATGAATTATATTCTGAAGTCCTTGATAACATGTATCTTCCATTAGACGAATCTTATAACGGACAACGTACTTGGGATGTGAGTCAATTTGAGTTTGAATACTCCTATATGGACATTCAAAGAGCTGCTAACGACAAATCACTTTCACGTTCTGATGTCATTAGAAAAGAAGCAGTCAAGGTGTATCCAGATACGACTGTTTGGATCAGAGACTTTGAGTATTCTTATAACGAACCAATGCACAACGACTATTTTTGGCACCAAGCTTACGGAGACTATCCTGTAGTTGGAATTAGCTGGGAACAAGCAAAAGCATTTTGCCAATGGCGTACGTTAAAGAAAAATATTTACAAAAAAGATAAAGGAAAACAATTTGTAAATTCATTCCGTTTACCGTCAGAGGCGGAGTGGGAATATGCGGCACGTGGCGGTCTCGCAGGAGGTACCTTTCCATGGGGAGGACCTTATGCAAAAAATGACCGAGGTTGTTTTATGGCAAACTTCAAACCTTTAAGAGGGAATTACGCAGCCGATCAAGCACTTTACACTGTTGAGGCGGATGCATATGAGCCAAATGACTATAACTTATACAACATGGCTGGTAATGTTGCTGAATGGACAATGTCATCTTACCACTCATCATCGTACGATTTCTCTTCTTCTATCAATCCAAATGTGAACGACGAAAGCTACGATCGAAAAGTTGTTCGTGGAGGCTCTTGGAAAGACGTTTCATACTACTTGCAAGTAAGCTCAAGGGATTTCGAAGTCGATTCAGTCCAAAGAAGTTACATAGGATTTAGAACCGTCCAAGATTATATGGGTACCGACGTAACAGCAAATCAAGCAACCAATTAATTTTAATATATAAACTAATAAAAAAGATAAATTATGGCATTTAAAATAAACAAAAAAGTGATGAATATGGCCTATGGCCTAGGAGCTGCAGTAGTAATTATTGGAGCACTAATGAAAATTATTCACAAGGATCTAGGGCCTTTAACAGGAAGTATGTTACTAACTATTGGTCTTGTAACAGAAGCTTTAATTTTTGCACTTTCTGCATTTGATGCTCCGGAAGAAGAATTAGATTGGACGATCGCTTACCCAGAATTGGCTGGAGGGAAAGCAACTGCTAAAGGAAAAAAAGGAACAGAAGACACCCCCGAAGGTGTACTCACTAAGAAATTAGATAGCCTATTAAAAGAAGCCAAAATCGATGGTGCATTAGTGTCTAGCCTAGGAGACAGCATTAGAAATTTAAATTCTACTGCTTCAGAAATGGGTGGATCTGCTGGAGCTTCTCAAAAATACAGTGATGAAATGGCAAAAGCGGCTGCTCAAATGGAAT
>JABAYY010000063.1 GCA_018608765.1 Flavobacteriaceae bacterium | reverse complement strand
GGTTAAAAATAAAATTATCCATAGCCAATAGAGTATATCCATTGACTATCACTCCAGATCAAGAAGAAGGGCTTCGATTAGCCGCTCAAAAAATTGATTCGACCATAAGACAATTTGAAAAAAGTTACTCTGTTCAAGATAAGCAAGATGTTCTGGCCATGTGTGCCCTTCAGTTTGCAACTCAAAATGAACAAAAAAATATAGATAAAACAAGTTTAAATGAAGACTTAGAATCCCGTCTCATAGCTGTAGACGAATTATTAGACTCCCATTTAAACAACAACGTTCTTTAAATAACATAAGGTTACTGCCTATATTGATCATTTTTTTGATAAACTCAACGGAAATTCTTTAAAAAGGAGTGCGTTTAAGTTGTAAAAGCATGCTGTCTTGTTACAGATCCTTGATCAGCTTTTCAACTCTAAATCTTGTATTTATGGAGTTTATACAAAAACAAGATTGATGTAGGCTTTTTTTTTAAATTAAACTATCAACTATGGAATCCAACATTATACTCATTGCTTTAGGTGCCGCTGTCGTAGGACTTATCCTAGGATTAGCTATCTCTAAAGTCCGTGAAAAAAGCAATGCCTCTCAACTTACCAAAAATGCAAAACGAGAAGCAAACTCAATTATTTCAAAAGCAAAACTAGAAGGAGATTCAACAAAAAAAGATAAAATATTTCAAGCGAAAGAACGGTTTTTAGAATTAAAATCTGAGCATGAACAAGTGATTCTTTCCAGAGAAAAGAAAATGAGCGAAGCTGAAAAACGCACTCGTGATAAAGAATCTCAAATATCTTCTGAACTTTCTAAAAACAAAAAATTATCAAATGATTTCGAATCTAAAATCAAAGATTACGACCACCGTCTCGAAATTTTAAATAAACGTAAAGAAGAAGTCGATAAAGCTCATAAAAGTCAAATAATGCAGTTAGAAGTGATTTCTGGCTTATCTGCAGATGATGCTAAGGATCAACTTGTAGAGTCTTTAAAGTCAGAAGCAAAAAACGACGCTATGGTTTTTATTCAAGACACCATGGAAGAAGCAAAGCTAACGGCTGAGCAAGACGCTAAGAAAATTATAATTAATACCATTCAACGTATTGGAACAGAAGAAGCAGTTGATAATTGTGTTTCTGTGTTCAATATAGAGTCAGACGATGTAAAAGGCCGTATCATTGGTCGTGAAGGTCGTAATATTAGAGCTATAGAAGCAGCAACTGGAGTTGAAATTATTGTGGATGATACACCTGAAGCAATTATTTTATCCTGTTTTGATTCGGTACGAAGAGAAGTTGCACGTTTGTCCTTGCACAAATTAGTAACCGATGGTCGTATTCACCCAGCACGTATTGAAGAGATTGTAAAGAAAACGCAAAAACAAATTGAACAGGAAATTATTGAAGTTGGAAAACGTACAGTTATCGATCTTGGAATTCATGGGTTACATCCAGAATTAATTAAGACAGTTGGACGTATGAAATACCGCTCTTCTTATGGTCAGAATCTATTACAACACTCCAGAGAAGTAGCCAAACTTTGTGGGGTGATGGCAGCCGAGCTAGGAATCAATCCTAAGCTTGCCAAACGTGCTGGACTCCTTCATGATATTGGAAAAGTACCAGATGCAGAAGCAGATATGGAAACGCCACACGCTATTTTAGGAATGCAATGGGCTGAAAAATATGGTGAAAATCCAGAAGTATGTAATGCCATTGGAGCTCACCACGATGAAATTGAAATGAAATCGTTAATGTCTCCAATTGTACAAGTATGTGATGCTATTTCAGGTGCGCGCCCAGGAGCCCGTCGTCAAGTATTAGATTCTTACATTCAACGTCTGAAAGATTTAGAAGAAATCGCTTTCGGATTTAGTGGTGTTCAGAAAGCCTATGCAATTCAAGCAGGTCGAGAACTTCGTGTCATTGTTGAAAGCGAAAAAGTTTCCGATGAAAAAGCAGGTAATTTATCATTTGAAATTTCTCAAAAAATACAAACTGATATGACCTATCCTGGACAAGTGAAAGTAACGGTCATTCGTGAAACACGTGCAGTGAATATTGCCAAATAAAACAACAGATTTATAGTGTTTAAAAAAGCAACCTTCGGGTTGCTTTTTTAGGCTCTAGGATGAAATTTCAGCATTGCGTCTTTAAGATGGCTTTTGTCTACGTGCATATAGATTTCGGTAGTTGTGATACTTTCATGGCCTAGCATCATCTGAATGGCTCTTAAATCGGCACCATTTTCAAGGAGATGTGTCGCAAAGGAATGCCTAAAGGTATGCGGAGAGATATTTTTTTGAATCTCAGCTTTAGCTCCCAAGGTTTTTACAATGGTACAAATCATTGCTCTACTGAGTTGCTTTCCACGACGGTTCAAAAATAACGTATCGTTAAATGGGGCTTCAATCTTCATTTGTACTCGGACATGGTCTTTGTATAAATTGATATATTTTTGGGTGAGTGGTCCAATCGGAACAAAGCGTTGTTTGTTGCCTTTTCCGGTGACCTTAATAAATCCTTCTTCAAAAAATAAATCAGAAATTTTTAGTTCCGTAAGTTCGCTCACACGAAGTCCACAACTGTACAAAGTTTCTATAATGGCACGGTTGCGTTCCCCCTGAGGGTTGCTTAAATCAATTGCTGCTACAATACGATCAATATCTTTAACAGAAAGTGTGTCGGGTAACTTACGGCCTATTTTGGGAGCTTCAATCCGTTCTAAAGGATTGGATTCGCAATAATTCTCAAAAATCAAATAATCATAAAAACTTCGCAAACCAGAAATGAGTCTCGATTGCGTTCGTGGATTGAGTTCTTTCGCCATTTCATAGATAAACCCTTGAATGTGTTCTGTTGTAACCTGAAGTGGGGTCAAATGCATGTCGTGAGTTTCTAAATAAACCACTAATTTCTGAACGTCAAACGTATAGTTATTCACAGTGTGCATGGACATGCCACGCTCAATTTTTAGATATAAAGCAAAATCTTTTAAGGCGTTACTCCACTTCATTTGACTGATTTTTTGAATATTTTTTATTTGTTAAAAAAATTTCACGGTACTCTAACAAATATAACAAAGTGAATTTACAAATGCAGACTTGCACCTAAATAAACAAACTCTGATTTTAGTTTTTCTAACAATAAGGCATCAATTTTTTTTGTTTAACCATTGTGAAAATGCCTAAAACAAGATGTATTATACTGATTTTAAGCTTGTTTTATACTTTTTTTTAAATACATTTATTCCAGAATTCAGTCCCCAAATCTAATTCTTCACAAATTAATTGAGTTAGATTTATTTGGTTTTTCACTAACTAATAAATTAAAAAATAAATTATGATTCCCTTTAAAATCAGAATAGATGAAAAGCCATGGATACTAACATTCTTAATTGCAATTGTGTTTATTGGTTATTCTCAAAAACCAAAAACTTACTATGTAAATAGCGAAGGAAAGCGAACCCCAAAAGCATTTGCCAAGTTTAACCGTGAAATAATTAAAATGGACGATAAGTTTTTGGTTAAGGATTTCTATTTAAATGGTACTTTACAGATGGAAGGCTCTTATAAAGACAAATCACTTAAACAAAAAACTGGGACGTTTACATATTATTACTTAAACGGAAAACCGTCTAGCATTCTAAATTATAAAAACGGCAAAAAATATGGAATTGCTAAATGGTACACCATAAGTGGTAAACTTTATAAATCTCTTAACTATCTTATGGGAGACTTAGAAGTAGACGAGGAGTTATATAATTCAGAGCTGTCTATTGTTAGCGAACAGCAAAAATCAGAAACTATAACAGACCTAGAAACAGATAGACCACTAAATTATAAAGGAGGTCAAAAAGCCATCGCTGCATACTTTAAAACTCTTGATTACCCTTTTGAAGCTTACAGGGATGATTTGTATGGACAGATTCATACCGTGGTTGAAATTGACGAAACTGGAACAGTTGGTGACGTTGATATTATTATACATGGTTCGCCAAAAATTGATTCAACAATAATCAGTAATATTCAAAAAATGTCAGCCTGGATTCCTGCAATAAAAAATGGCAGAACTGTTTCTTCTAGATTCGCTTTCGCGATTCGATTAACCCTCGGGACTGACCGTGCATCCGTCAGCGATGCCATTATCGCAAAAGGGTTCTTTAAAAGTGGAGTCAGCGATTATAAAAATGGTAAGTACGACAAGGCTACCTTTAAGTTTAATAAAGCTACATTGCTTAAGCCTATGGAAGCCAAGTATCAATATTATCTTGGTCATGGGTATTACAAAACAGGAAATAAACAATTTGCTTGTGAATATTGGAACATTGCTCATAGGCTTGATAATCAAATTTTAAAAAAGGAAGTAAAAAGGTTATGTGGTATTAAATAACTAATTTTATCAAATCTATCCAGAATTCAAACATGTTAAAATAACGATAACAAATTAAATGAAATACCTCCTTACAGGGCAAGAAACCGAACGGCTTAAATTTAGAACACTTCAACCAGAAGACTTTGACGTTTGGCTCGCTTTGTTTAAAGCAGATAACATTGCTAAATTTTTAGATTTTGATTCTAAATTATCTGAATTTGAATTGTGTAAACGATGGTTTGAAAAAGCTTTCCACAGGTACGATAATGATTTGGGAGGTATGAATATTTTAATTGATAAAAAATCAGACCACCTTGTTGGGCAATGTGGAGTATTAGTCCAAATGGTTGAAGGAATTGAACGTTTTGAAATTGGATATTCTGTACTTCCAGAATTTTGGGGTCAAGGATATGCCTCCGAAGCGGCTTTGAAATGTAAAAATTATGCTTTTGAACATAGTTTTGCAGACTCCTTAATTTCAACGGTACATGTTGACAATATTCGCTCTGAAAAAGTCGCTTTAAGAAATGGTATGACCTTTGAAAAAAGAAGAAAGAATTTCAATGTGTTTAGTATCGATAAAGAAAGATGGAAATTAACTCAATAAATGACCAATTAAAAAGGCTCCCATTAGGGAGCCTTTTTGTAAAATAATTCGAGATATTAATTTTTTGTAAACGTATAAACTGTAGAATACACTTCATATGGAGCGTTCACTGGATCAGGCTGCTCATAAGTAGAAAACACAGCTTCCGTATCGGTCAAACTTTCGACAGTAATAACTGTAGCATCCTCTTCAGTACCTACAGTAAATGCAGTTTGAGTTTCATCGGTCCAATTCCAAACATCAGTTTCGATATAAGTTCCTTGGTTGCTTCCTCTCCAAACCAATGCATAAGTGCCATAAGTTGAAATAGTAAGAGTGATGCTTGTGGCTGTTGTACAGCCATCAATTAACACATCCTCGTCCTCATCGTTTGAATACTCATAACAAGGTTCATTTAGCCACTCTGAAGTTTTGTCAAGGTAGGTGTTTTCAATCATTGAAACAAAGGTCCAGTTTCCAACGACTTTCGCATGATTGGAGTCCGGATCTATTGTAATACTTTCTTCCATTGGCGCATCTTTTTCAGCAGCATATTCTCCTAGAAGATTATCACATGTCGCAAATCCTTCAGGGATACTCCATTCAATTAAAAAGGTAGCAAAAATCTCAGTAGCACTTTCAGTCACCACAA
>JABAYY010000021.1 GCA_018608765.1 Flavobacteriaceae bacterium | reverse complement strand
ACTCCGTCTTCAAATTCTGAAGCGTCCATAAAACGACATTTCCCTAATTGCTCTAGTTTTTCTCTTAATGTTAACGTGTTAAAATAATTTGACATTTTAGTTAGTTTTTGAATGCGTTTAGCATTTCCGTTATTTTTAATTTGTCTTTGGTTATTGCGATGCGTCCTGATCTTACAAATTGCATGATCCCGAATGCATTTAATTCTCTGTGTAAAAGTTCTAATTCACTGCGACGCCCTGATTTTTCGAGCACAAAAAACTCTTTATTTACAGTCACAATTCGTGCATTGCTTTCTTTGATTATATTTTGAATTTGACGCTCTTCAAATAATAGATCTGATTTAATTTTAAACAAGCATGATTCTTGATAAATTGTATCATCATCGGTGTGGTAATAGGCTTTTATAACCTCCACTTGTTTTTCAATTTGTCCTAAAATCTTTTTGATTTGATCTTCGGTCATGTTGACCAAAATAGTAAATCGTGAGACGCCTTCAATTTCTGAAACAGAGGTGTTGATACTTTCAATGTTGATGTGTCTTCTCTGAAAAATTGCTGAAATTCGATTGAGTAATCCGATATTATTTTCGGTATATATCGAAATTGTATAAAGTTGTTTTTCTGTTTCCATTCTTAGTCTAATCTTATGTCTGAAACCGAAGCTCCCGAAGGAACCATTGGAAATACATTGTTTTCTTTTTCTACACAAACTTCTAAGAAGTAAGGTTCGTCACTCGCTATCATTTCTTTTACAGCCGTTGCGAGATTTTCTCGCTTGGTTACTTTTTGGGCTTCTATATAATAGCCTTTTGCTATGGCTACAAAATTTGGATTTACCATTTCGGTTGAGGCATAACGCTTGTCAAAAAATAGTTGTTGCCACTGGCGTACCATTCCTAAAAACTCATTGTTTAAGACTACTATTTTCACTGGAACTTTGTTCTGAAAAATTGTGCCTAGCTCTTGGATGGTCATTTGATAACCGCCGTCTCCAATAATTGCTACGACCTCTCTCTCTGGAGCTGCCATCTTAGCGCCAATAGCCGCTGGTAATGCAAAGCCCATTGTGCCTAATCCTCCGGATGTAATATTACTTTTACTAACATTAAAATCGGCATAACGACAGGCAATCATTTGGTGTTGACCAACATCTGTAACAATAGCTGCCTCACCTTTAGTTTGACTGTTTATTTCTTTAAGCACCTCTCCCATAGTAAGGCCTTCTGAGGTTGGATGTAGGTCATTTTTAATGACTTTGTCGTACTCAATAGTATATAGGTCCTTAAATTTTTTCAACCAATCTGGGTGTGAGTTGGTATTTAATAATGCTAATAGTTTTGTCAAACTTGTTTTAGCATCTCCTAAAACTGCGACATCTGTTTTTACATTTTTATCAATTTCTGCGGGGTCAATTTCAAAATGAATAATTTTGGCCTGAGTCGCATATTCGTCTAATTTTCCAGTGACACGGTCGTCAAATCGCATTCCAATCGCAATCAACACATCACATTCATTGGTGAGAACGTTGGGAGCATAATTTCCGTGCATTCCAACCATCCCAATATTTAATGGATGTGCCGTAGGAATTGCTGAAGCACCCAAAATAGTCCATGCAGAAGGGATGCCTGTTTTTTCAATCACAGCCTTCAATTCTTCTTCGGCTTTGCCTAAAATCACACCTTGACCCCAAACGATCATTGGCTTTTTTGCGGAATTGATAAGTGCTGCAGCTGCAGTAATAGCATTTTCATCTATTACAGGAACAGGCTTATAACTGCGAACGCCTGTACATTTTTTGTATTGGAAATCAAATTCCTCAAATTGAGCATCTTTTGTAATGTCTATTAGCACAGGCCCTGGACGGCCACTTCTTGCTATATAAAAAGCGCGTGCAATAATTTCTGGGATTTGAGACGCTTTTGTAATTTGGTGATTCCACTTTGTAACAGGTGTAGAAATTCCAACAATATCCGTTTCTTGAAACGCATCACTTCCTAATAAATGCGAAGGAACTTGTCCTGTAATACATACAATAGGTGTTGAGTCTATTTGTGCGTCGGCTATTCCTGTTATTAAGTTGGTTGCACCGGGTCCCGAAGTGGCCATGGCAACTCCTACATTTCCAGAAATACGCGCATAGCCTTGAGCAGCATGAGCAGCACATTGTTCGTGTCTTGTAAGGACGTGATTTATTTTACCTTCATATTTATAGAGCTCATCATACACTGGCATAATAGCCCCACCAGGATAACCATATAAGACCTCTACACCTTCGGCTAACAGACATCTTACAATTGCTTCACTTCCTGAAATACGTTCTTTCGGTTGCTCTAAATATTCCTTTTGTTTGGAGGTTAGTGTTTCCATAATTATAATTTAAAATTCATCGGTTACACATCCTTCAGATGCCGATGAAACCGTTCTTGCATATTTATATAAGACTCCTCTTGATACTTTTAAGGCAGGTGCATTCCACTGTGCTTTTCGTTCTTGAAGAACTTCGTCAGATACTTCAAGAAGTATTGAATTTGTTTCAGCATCGATAGTGATAATATCTCCATCTTTTACTAAGGCTATTGCGCCTCCTTCTTGTGCTTCTGGTGTGATATGACCCACGACAAATCCGTGTGTCCCACCTGAAAAACGTCCATCGGTGATTAAAGCAACATCTTTTCCTAAGCCAGCGCCCATAATGGCAGCGGTTGGTTTTAACATTTCAGGCATTCCAGGACCACCTTTAGGGCCTTCGTAGCGAATGACAACTACATCTCCTTTATGAACTTTTCCGTCTCGGATTCCGTCGTTAGCAGCATATTCTCCTTCAAATACTTTTGCTGGACCTCTAAATTTTAATCCTTCTTTTCCTGTGATTTTAGCGACACTTCCTTCTGAAGCTAAATTTCCATAAAGCATTCGTAAGTGTCCTGAAGTTTTTATGGGCTCTTCAATAGTTTTAATCACATCTTGACCTTCTGTTAGGTCTTGGACTTCAGATAAATTTTCGGCAATTGTTTTCCCGGTCACAGTCAAACAATCTCCATGAAGGAGTCCTTTATTTAATAAGTATTTCATCACAGCTGGTATTCCCCCAACATGGTGCACATCTTCCATTAAGTATTTTCCGCTTGGTTTCAGGTCAGCTAAAAATGGTGTGCTATCGCTAATTCTTTGAAAATCTTCAAGAGTAAATTTTATTTGAGCAGCTCTTGCAATGGCTAAAAAATGGAGGACTGCATTGGTAGAACCTCCAAGAATTGTCACAAGTCTAATGGCATTTTCAAGCGATTTTTTTGTGATAACATCAGAGGGCTTTATATCTTTTTCAAGCAATATGCGCATGGCTTCCCCTGCTTTGATGGCCTCGTCCTTTTTTTCTTCACCTGTCGCGGGATTAGAAGAATTAAAAGGCAAGGTCATTCCAAGCGCTTCAATGGCTGACGCCATTGTGTTGGCGGTGTACATTCCTCCACAAGCACCTGCTCCTGGACATGCTTTTTCAACAATTTGGTCAAATTCAGTCTCAGACATGGTCCCTGCCACTTTACTTCCCCACGCTTCAAATGCTGAAACAACATCTAATTTTTTTCCGTTATGACATCCCGAATCAATCGTGCCTCCATATACCAAAATGGCTGGTTTATCAACTCGAATCATTGCCATTAAGGCACCTGGCATATTTTTGTCACAACCCACAACTGTAATCAATCCATCATAACTCATGGCTTGAACGACTGTTTCCATAGAGTCTGCAATAATATCTCGAGAGGGTAAAGAAAAACGCATTCCTGGAGTTCCCATTGAAATTCCGTCACTTACTCCGATCGTATTAAAAATAAGCCCTATAACTTCTTTGTTTAAAGTGCCTTCTTTTACCAACTTAGCTAAGTCGTTAAGGTGCATGTTACATGGGTTGCCTTCATACCCTGTACTGGCAATCCCAACTAGGGGTTTTTCGAAATCTTCTTTGGTGAGTCCTATCGCATGAAGCATTGCTTGCGCTGCTGGTTGCGTTGGGTCTTGAGTGACCGCTCGACTGTATTTATTTAGTTGTTTCATGTCTATATCTATTCTTTTTAAAAGGTCACATGCTGTTCGCTTTTAGTCATTCCATTGGGTGATAATAATTTTAGCATGCTCGTTTCATTATAGATTTTATGCCTTAGAAGTATCGAAATTATATTTTTACATAGTTAGCGTGGAGAGTATCTCATTAAAATGATCTAAACCCAACTGTTTGGAGTTGGTGTTAAGTTGTTGTTTTGCAGTTAATTACTCTCCGTATTGTATGACGTTCAGTGTGCAAAAATAATATTAAACTCGTGGCAAATCACTGTCATCTTTTAAAGGTAACGCAGAGCTGCCCATCAAATACGTATCTACATGATGTGCCGCTTGTCTTCCTTCGGAAATTGCCCAAACAATTAAGGATTGTCCACGTCGCATGTCACCTGCTGCAAATATGCCAGGAACATTCGTTACATAGTCTTTTGTGGTTGCTTTGATGTTGGTTCTAAAATCCATTTCTAAACCAAATTGATCAGCTAACGTTTTTTCGGCTCCTGTGAATCCTAATGCTAACAACACTAAATCGCAGTCCCAAAGTTTTTCGGAGTTTGGAACTTCCTTTAATTGTGGGCGTTCGCCTTGCTTAAAAATCCATTCCACCTCAACTGTCTTTAATGCTTTTAAATTGCCTTGGTCATCTCCGATAAATTCTTTGGTAGAAACACTAAAAAATCGCTCAACTCCTTCTTGGTGGGAAGAGGTTGTCTTAAGCTTCATCGGCCAATAGGGCCACGGTTGATTTGCGGGGCGTCCTTCTGATGGCTTGGATAATATTTCGAAATTAGTGACTGATGTTGCACCATGACGGTTGGAGGTTCCAATACAATCTGAACCTGTGTCTCCTCCACCTATTACAATGACATTTTTGCCTTCGGCAGAAAGAATATCTTTAAAGTCCACTAATCCATCAACATGTTCATTATTCAGCTTCAAAAATTCCATCGCTTGATGAACTCCTTTTAGCTCAGATCCCGGAATAGGAATGTTTCGTTTGACGGTTGCTCCACCGCATAACACTACAGCGTCAAAATCGGCTTTTATCTGGTTAGCATCTAAGTTTTTTCCAACGTGGGCGTTGGTTTTAAACACGATCCCTTCGTCTTCCAAAACGTTGATTCGACGGTCAATTACATTTTTTTCCATTTTAAAATCTGGAATCCCATAACGCAAGAGTCCACCTACTTTATTATCTCTTTCAAAAACAGTAACGGTATGACCCGCTCTATTTAATTGTTGTGCAGCAGCCAATCCTGCTGGGCCAGACCCTATAACAGCAACTGTTTTATCGGTTCTTACTTTTGGCGGTTGTGCTGTAATCCAGCCTTCTGTAAAGGCGGTTTCAACAATGTTTTTTTCAATGTTCTCAATACTTACAGGGTCTTCGTTGATGCCTAAAACACAAGCTTCTTCACAGGGTGCAGGACATAGTCTACCTGTAAATTCAGGAAAATTATTGGTAGAATGTAAAATTTCAGCCGCTTCTTTCCATTTGCCTTTATAGACTTTATCGTTAAAATCTGGGATTAAATTTCCTAGAGGACAGCCGCTATGACAAAACGGAATTCCGCAATCCATACAACGGGCGCCTTGATCTTTTAACTTAGACTCTTCTAACGGAATTGTAAATTCTTTATAGTTTTTTATTCTCTCTTTTGGCGATTGATACGTTTCATCCTGACGCTCAAATTCTAAAAATCCTGTTGTCTTTCCCATCCTTAAACTGTTTCTAGTTGTTCTTTTTCTAATCTTAATAATGCCTGTCTATACTCTTCTGGCAGTACTTTTTTGAATTTAGGAAGTGTTGCTTCCCAGTTTTCTAAAATGCGTTTTGCTAATGGACTTGACGTCGCCACAAAATGATTTTCGATTAATGTTCGTAATTGATTTACATCTTCCTGAAGTTCGATTGGATCGATGTTTAAATCTTCTCCATTACAATTGTTAGTGAATGTATTATCCGCATCTAGGACATAGGCAACTCCACCACTCATTCCAGCTCCAAAGTTTCTTCCTACACTTCCAAGAATTACCGCAACTCCACCTGTCATGTACTCACAACCATGGTCGCCAATACCTTCAACAACGGCCTTGGCACCTGAATTACGTACACAAAAACGTTCTCCAGCTTTTCCGTTGATGTAAACCTCTCCAGACGTCGCGCCATAGAGCGTTACATTTCCTGTGATGATATTCTCTTCTGGAACAATCGTAGATGTTTCGGGAACTTTGATGATTAGTTTTGCACCCGATAATCCTTTTCCTAGATAATCGTTTGTATTTCCATGAACTGTCATGGTCACTCCTTTGGTTGTAAAGGCACCAAAACTCTGTCCAGCAGAACCTTTAAAATCTATGTTTATGGTGTCTTGTGGCAAGCCATCTGCTCCATAAATTTTGGAGATTTCGTTACTTAAAATTGCTCCAACAGCTCTGTCAATATTGGTGATTGGAAGCTTCAAATGTGTGCGTTGTCTTCTAAAGATACCTTGGTGTGCTTGTTTGATTATTTTAAAATCTAAATGCACGTCGAGGTTATGATCTTGCTCCTCTGTATTGTATAACTTAACGTCTTCTGCGACTTCTACTTTATGAAGAATTGGTGTTAAATCAATCCCCGAAGCTTTGTAGTGTTCAATGGCTTTATTGCGATTTAATTTTTGGACCTGGCCTACCATTTCATCAACAGTTTTAAAACCTAATTGTGCCATGATCTCACGCAATTCTTGTGCGACGAAATACATATAATTTACTACATGTTCTGGTTTCCCTTTGAATTTTTTACGTAATTCAGGGTTTTGAGTTGCGATCCCTACAGGGCAGGTATTCAAATGACATACGCGCATCATAATACATCCAGAAGCGACTAAAGGGGCGGTTGCAAAACCAAACTCTTCAGCTCCTAATAGACATGCTATCGCGACATCACGACCGGTTTTTAACTGGCCATCACATTCTAAAACAATTCGATTTCTCAGATTGTTCATGACGAGTGTTTGTTGCGCTTCTGCAATTCCAAGTTCCCATGGAAGACCACAGTGTTTTAGAGAGGTTAATGGCGAAGCGCCGGTGCCTCCATCAAAACCAGAAATTAATACAACATCTGCTTTGGCTTTTGCAACACCTGCTGCCACGGTTCCTACTCCTATTTCAGATACCAATTTAACATTGACTCTCGCTGCTCTGTTGGCTGATTTTACATCATATATTAGTTGTGATAAATCTTCAATCGAATAAATATCATGGTGTGGTGGTGGCGAAATTAAACCAACATAAGGGGTTGAATTTCTTGTTTTCGCTATTTCACGGTTTACTTTTGGCCCAGGCAATTGCCCTCCTTCACCAGGTTTTGCACCTTGTGCTATTTTTATTTGAATTTCATTGGCACTTGTTAGGTAGTTTGAAGTGACTCCAAAACGTCCAGAGGCAACTTGTTTAATCGCTGAGTTTCTCCAGTCTCCCTGAGCATTTTTATAGAAACGATCTTCATCTTCTCCACCTTCTCCAGAATTACTTTTTCCACCAATTCTGTTCATGGCAACTGCTAAGTTTTCATGGGCTTCTTTACTAATAGATCCATAAGACATGGCGCCTGTTTTGAATCGTTTTACAATTTCGGTCCATGGCTCAACCTCATCAATTGAAATCGGGTCAAATTGATCAAATTCAAACAAGCCTCGTATGGTCATTAATCGTTTGGATTGATCATCAACAAGCTCTGAATATTCTTTAAATGTAGATGCTTTATTGGTGCGAACAGATTCTTGAAGTTTAGCGACAGTTAGTGGATTAAACATGTGTTTTTCCTGTCCACGACGCCATCTGTATTCACCGCCAATTTCAATATCCGACTCAACATTCGGGTTGAAGGCTCTTTTGTGACGTTTAACAATTTCTTTTTCAATTTCTATTAAACCAATTCCTTGTATTCGAGTTGGTGTGTTTGGGAAATATTTTTCTACAGTGTTTGTATTGATTCCAACACACTCAAATAATTGAGATCCTCTGTATGAGTTTAGTGTAGAAATCCCAATTTTATTCATCACTTTCAAGATGCCTTTTCCGATGGCTTTGTTGTAATTCTTGATCGCTGTAAGGTATTCTAAATCTGAAATATCAGAATCCTTGATTTGTTTTTCAACAATTTCATTGACAATATACGGGTTCACTGCGCTTGCTCCAAAACCAAATAAGAGCGCAAAATGGTGGACTTCTCTTGGTTCTGCCGATTCAATTATCAAACTAATTCGTGATCGTTTGTTGAGTTTATGCAGTGCATGATTCACATAAGAGCAGGCTAAAAGTGCTGGGATTGGCGCGTGTTTTTCATCTACAAATCGATCTGATAAAATGATAATATTAGCCCCTTTATCGATTGCTTTGGATGCTTTGTGAACCAAGTTTTCGAGTGCAATTTCTAACTCGTTTAGTCCGCGGTTTACTTCATAAAGCATAGAAATAGACTCTACTTTGAAATTTGGATTTGTATCGTAATTTCTGATTTTATCTAAATCGTGCTTTGAAATTACGGGGTTTTGAATTTTTAGCTTTTTACAGGCTTCTGAATTGCAATCAAAAATATTGGTGTCACTCCCAAGTGTTAAACTAATGTCAGTAATTAATTCTTCACGAATCCCGTCTAAAGGAGGGTTGGTTACTTGCGCAAATATTTGCTTGAAATAGTTATAAATGAGTTGAGGGCGTTCAGACAAAACAGCAATCGGTGTGTCGCTTCCCATAGAGCCAATTGGTTCTTTTCCCAATTGAGCCATTGGACGAATAATCGTGTTTATGTCCTCTTTTGTATACCCAAAAGCAACTTCACGTTTCTTTAAATCAACCTCTTCATATTTTATGGGGCCTTTTTTGGCAGAGATGTCTTTTAAATGTACTAAGTTTTCGTTCAACCATTTTCGGTACGGTTGTTTTGCTGCTATTTTTTCTTTGATTTCTTCATCGTTTACGATGCGTCCTTCATTCATGTCTACTAGAAACATTTTTCCTGGCTCCAAGCGTCCATGAAATTCTACTTCTTCTGGTTGAATATCCACCACGCCTGTTTCTGAAGACATGATAACATTTCCATTTTTAGTTACGGTATATCGAGACGGTCTTAGTCCGTTTCGGTCTAACACAGCGCCAATGAAATTTCCATCGGTGAACGGTATGGATGCAGGTCCATCCCATGGTTCCATTAAACAAGAATTATATTCGTAAAATGCCTTTTTAGAATCAGACATATCTGGGTTTTTCTCCCATGCTTCAGGAACTAACATCATCATCACTTCAGGAAGTGAGCGCCCCGTCATTAGTAATAATTCGACTACCATATCCAAGGTTGCCGAATCAGATTTTCCTTTTAAGATTGTAGGTATTATTTTTTTGATATCATCACCAAAGGCTTCACTTTTTATGATTTCTTCTCGAGAAAACATTCGAGACACATTTCCTCTTAAGGTGTTAATTTCTCCATTATGACATATATATCTGAAAGGCTGTGCCAAATCCCAAGTCGGAAAAGTATTGGTTGAAAAACGCTGGTGTACTAGAGCCAATCGGGTATCTAGAGCTGAATTAAAAAGGTCTAAATAATATTCATTTATATGTTCTGGCTTCAATAAGCCTTTAAAAATAATGATCTTAGTTGAAAGGCTTGGAAGGTAAAAGAATTTTGACTCAGATAATTTTGAATCATATATTGTATGTTCGGATATTTTTCGTGCAGCAAATAATTTCAAGTTAAAATCAAACTCCGATTGTTTTGGGTCTGATTTTCCAACAAAGACTTGCATTACAAAAGGCTCTGTTGTTTTGGCTATATCTCCTAAAACATCACTGTTTACAGGGACTTCTCTCCAACCTAAAACATGTAATCCTTGCTTTTTTATTTCAGTTTCAAAAACTTCTATACAGTAGGTTCTTTGGTTTTCTTTACGAGGTAAAAAGACATTGCTAACCGCATACTGCCCAGCTTCAGGCAGTTCAAATTCACAAAATGTCTTGAAAAATTTATGAGGAATATCGATAAGAATCCCCGCACCATCACCTGTTACACCATCCGAACTGACCGCACCCCTATGTTCTAGTTTTACTAAAATCTCTAATGCTTTATGAATGATGTCATTGGATCGTTTTCCTGTTAAACTACATATAAATCCTGCACCACAATTATCGTGTTCAAATTCTGGTAAATAAAGTCCTTGCTTTTCTAACATACTTAAAATTATTTCTGGTTTAATCTTAACAAGTTTTAAAGATAATTGGTAAAAGTCTATTTAGAAAAAAGCCAATTCACTTTTTCGAAATTCCAATTTAGAATACCTATAAATGCGTTTTGAACAATGAAAGGCATGTTAGACTATCGAATATTCAACGGACAAATTAGGGGCTTTTCATTCTAGCTAAACCAAAGATCCTAAACATCAAAAAGTGATTATATAAAAACAGCGCACTATTGAAATATTAAAAATATCATAAAAATAATTACAATACCCCAAAAATATAGGGGGTCAAATTAATTATAACATAAAAACACAGTCTTAACCCTTTATTTTTTGGGGGTGTATGTTATTTATCGCTAGTTTTGAGCCGTTAAACAAAATATTAACCACTAAAATTAAATATTATGAAAAAAATTATCTTAAGTACGGTTGCTTTAATTGGAGCTTTATCTCTAAACGCCCAAGACGACGCACCAAAACTATCAGTGTCCGGAACTGTTGATGTTTACGGAACCACTAATAATGTAGATGGCACAGGGACGCCAGGTCTTTTAATTGCTAGTCCTGAAAAAGCAAATGGCTTTGGATTGGGAATGGCAAACACAGTATTTTCTTATGACGGCGCAAAATCTGGTGTTGTTGCTGACCTTGCTTTTGGACCAAGAGCTGATGACGCAAACATGGCAGGCGCAATCAACCAATTGTATGCCTACTATAACGTAAGTGAATCTGTTACAATTACTGCTGGACAATTTAATACCTTTTTAGGTTATGAAGTAATTTCTCCCGCTGCTAACTTTAACTATTCTGTATCTTACTTGTTTAATGCAGGTCCTTTTTCTCACACTGGTATAAAATTAGACTACGCTGCTACTGAAGACTTATCTTTCTTATTAGCAGTAACTAACGCACATGCAATTTCTAGTGCAGACGCTAATGAAAGTGGCGCAACACAATTTGGTGCTCAAGTAGGCTACAAAGGACAATACCTAAACTTCATTTATGGCGCAGTGACAGAAACATCTGCAACGGATGCTGTTTTTGTAGATTATACGGGTGGATTTGATTTGTCTGAATCTTTCTACGTAGGAATCAATGCTGCTTATGCATATTCTGACGATGAAGACTCGGGCTACCAAGGTGCTGCATTATACTTAGAGAATACTTTCTCTGAAACGTTTGCTTTAGGATTACGTCCAGAATTTTTCTCCTTAATTGATGGAGATGAAAGCGAAGACCTTTTTGCTTTAACGCTTACTGGAAGCACACAGTTAGATGATAACTTAAAATTAATCACAGAATTGCGTTACGACAACTCTGACGATTACATTATTGAAGGAATCGCTGCTGAAAAAAACGTAACAGCTCTTACGATTGCTGCTGTTTACTCTTTCTAGAGACTAATATTAACCAATCAAATATATAATTATGTCACATTTAATTAACAACTTACCTCTAGTAATACAGGATGCCGCTGCGGTTGAGAGTCTTGCTGGAGCGATCAAGGACGACATGGGAATGTTGTGGATGCTATTATCTGGTATCTTAGTATTCTTTATGCAAGCAGGTTTTACTTTAGTAGAATCAGGAATGACACGTTCAAAAAATGCAGTGAATATCGCAATGAAAAACTTGCTTGATATTGCTGTAGGATCTCTTACCTACTGGTTTGTAGGATACTCTTTAATGTATGGTGACACCACTAACGGATGGTTTTTCTGGAGTGGCATCATGCAAGGAGAAGGTGCTGATTTATTCTTTCAAACAATGTTTGCTGCTACTGCTGCTACTATTGTTTCTGGAGCAATTGCTGGAAGAACAAAGTATTCAACGTACATTATCTTTTCAGTTGTAATGACTGCTATCATCTACCCTATTGCTGGGGGATGGCAATGGCAAGGGTCGGGCTGGTTAACAGAGCTAGGTTTTATTGACTTTGCTGGATCTTCTATCGTTCATGCTGTTGGTGGTTTTGCTGCTTTAGTTGCTGCTTATATGGTAGGTCCTAGAATTGGAAAATTTGTAAACGGAAAAGTAATGCCTATTCCAGGTCACAACCAAATATTAGCAACCTTAGGGGTGTTTATCCTTTGGCTAGGATGGTTTGGTTTTAATGGTGGATCTCAACTTGCTTGGGGTGGAGACGATGCAGTTGCTGCTTCAACAGTCGTGTTGATTACCAACCTTGCTGCTGCTGCAGGTGCTTTAGGCGCCCTTATTACTACATGGATCTGGTATGGAAAACCACATTTAGCACAATCGTTAAACGGTGCTTTAGCTGGACTGGTAAGTATTACTGCGGGTTGTGGAAACATGACTGCTGGTGGCGCTGTGTTAGCGGGTCTTATTGGTGGTGTCATTGTTGTTTTCTCTATCGAATTTATCGAAAAGAAACTTAAAATTGATGATGCTATTGGTGCTGCATCTGTTCACGGAGTCGTAGGATTCTGGGGAACCATTGTCATTGGACTTTGGGGTGTTGACGGAGACGCTGGGATTGGAATCTTTAACGGCGGCGGTTCTACACAACTGGTTGCACAACTTACTGGTGGATTAGCGTATGCTGTATGGGCAGTTGTCCTTTCTTTCATCGTATTTGGAATCCTTAAGAAAACTGTTGGACTAAGAGTCACAGAAGAAGTAGAAGTTGCTGGACTTGATATCTCTGAACATGGATCAATTGCATATCCTGGTAAAAGAGAAAGAGGTCAAGACTAATTTCAATATCGTATTGAGCCTTTAATTGCTCTCAAAAAATTAAAAATAAGTTTGTGATTTTTAGTTTGTGTTAAAAACCCTGGGGGCATCGTGCTTCTGGGGTTTTTATTTTTTAGTTGTTTTAAACAACATGCTTGACGTACCTTTATTATAAGTGGGGTAATTTTATTAATATCATAAAAATGTTTGTAGCACCCCTCTAATTTTTAGGGGGTCTTTGTTTTTTATTTACTTTTGAGGACAAACTAAAAATTAATTCAATGAAAAAAGTAGAGGCAATCATTAGAAAATCTAAGTTTTCTGGTGTCAAAAAAGCACTGCATGAAGTCGGTGTCAATTTCTTTTCCTATTGGGACGTCACAGGACTAGGCAACGAAAAAGAAGGTCATGTTTACAGAGGTGTTTCTTACAGCACGAGTGATATCCAAAGACGTTACTTATCTATAGTGGTAAATGATGATTTTGAGGAAGTGACCATTAAAGCCATCCTAACAGCCGCATCTACAGGAGAGGTTGGTGATGGAAAAATATTTGTATCACAGGTCGATGAAGTATATAGAATTAGAACCGGCGAAAAAGGCGGAAACACATTAAAATAACAACAATGGAATTACTTACTATCAATAACGTATGGATGATGATCTGTACGGCACTCGTCTTTTTTATGCATACGGGGTTTGCATTTCTCGAAATAGGACTCACGCGTCAAAAAAACACGATTAACATTTTATTTAAAAACATATTTATTATCACTGTCGGGCTTTTACTTTATTATATAGTCGGATTTAACTTAATGTATCCAGGCGATTTTAATGGCGTTCTTGGATTTGCTGGTTTTGGACTGGATGCCCCTTTGGCAGACGGTGCTTTTGACTTAGCATATAACGAAGGCTATACCTACTGGACCGATTTCTTGTTCCAAGGCATGTTTGCCGCAACCGCCGCGACTATTGTTTCGGGTGCTGTTGCTGAGCGCATGAAAATTGGGGCTTTTATGATTTTTACACTCTTTTATGTAGGATTCGTATATCCAATTGCAGGGTCTTGGCAATGGGGTGGTGGATTTTTATCCTCACTTTCAATTGGAGACGCCGAAGGGTTTTATGATTTTGCGGGATCTACACTCGTGCACTCTGTGGGTGGATGGGCTGCTTTAGTCGCTGTTTATCTTTTAGGGTCTCGAATTGGGAAATTTAATAACGGTAAGCCGCAAGCAATTCCTGGTCATAGCATTCCGTTAGCAACTGCTGGGGTTCTTATCCTTTGGTTAGGGTGGTTTGGTTTTAACGGAGGGTCTGTACTCTCTGCAAACCCAGAAGCAACATCCCTAACACTGGTTACAACATGTTTAGCTGCTGCTGCTGGTGGTGTCATTGCAATGATTACCTCAACACTATTGCATAAAAACTTAGATTTAACAATGTTTCTGAATGGGATTTTAGGAGGTCTTGTCGGAATTACAGCAGGTGCCGATCAGATGAGCCCAGGTGACGCCATACTTATTGGAGCAATTGCTGGAGCACTTATTGTGTTTGCTGTGAGCTTAGTAGATAAAATTAAGTTAGACGACCCAGTGGGTGCCATTGCTGTACACCTTGTGTGTGGAGCTTGGGGAACCTTAGCGGTTGGGCTTTTTGGCGCCAAGGCTGGTTTTGATCAGTTTTTGATTCAACTCGTAGGGGTGCTGTGTTACGCTGCATTTTGTGTCGCAACCTCTTTTATTATCATATACACATTAAAGAAAACCGTGGGCATTAGAGTCTCGGAACGAGAAGAATTAGAAGGTCTCGATGCACACGAACATAAAATGGATGCTTACCCCGATTTCAGGCTAAACGAGCATTAGTCATCTATTTAAATTAGTCAACAAAAAGCCTCTAAAAATATTTTAGAGGCTTTTTTATTAAATATGTGTTTTAATTTTATGCAGAGTTTCGACTTGCATTGATATTTCCAAACAAAGAGCGCATTACAATTTTCTCATACGTTTGGATTTGAGCTTCATCTCTAGGGTTTTCTTTTTCTAATTCCTGAATTTTCTTTAAAGCATATTGTTGAATCGTTAATAGCGGCAATACAATAGATTCTCTGACCGAAATAGAAGCTTTCCCAGCGGGCTCTTCTTGCATCAATTCGTCATACCCTGTTAGCTTTAATAACAATCGTTTTGTGGTGATGTATTCACTATAAATAACATTCCAAAAGGCACCGTATTCCGGATCTTCAGACATGTACTTTGTCAAATCAAAGAATGATTTAGACAAAGACATCATGCTATTTTCAATCAGTGTTTTGAAAAAATCCGAGGTTTGAAATAAGTGTTGTGCTTTATCAAATTCCCCAATATCTTCATAATGTTTGAGAGCGGTTCCAACTCCAAAAAATCCTGGAACGTTTTGTTTCAACTGACTCCATGACCCCACAAATGGAATGGCACGTAAATCTTCAAACACCAAGCCTTCGGCCTTCCCTCGTTTTGATGGACGGCTTCCAATGTTGGTTTTTGCATAAAACTTCAAAGTACTCATGTGCTCTAAGTAAGAAATAAACTTAGGATGTGCTTTAAAGTCTACATAAGCTTCGTAACTCAACTTAGATAACTGTGCCATGACTTCCCTGTTTTCGGGTGTCATTCTAAGATCTTTGTCGCTAAGGCTGTTGTGTATCCCTGAACTAATCAATTGTTCTAGGTTGTATTGTGAGGAATCTAAGGTTCCAAAGTTTGAACTGATTGTTTGTCCCTGTATCGTAAGTTGCACTTCTTTATCCTCGATTGTAGGACCTAAAGAGGCATAAAAATTATGTGTTTTTCCACCACCCCTTGCTGGTGGTCCACCTCGACCGTCAAAGAAAATCACAGTGATGTCATATTTTCTAGACATTTCTGTTAGCAATTCTTTTGCTTTATAAATAGCCCAATTGGCCATTAAATACCCCCCGTCTTTTGTGCCATCACTAAACCCAAGCATTATGGTTTGTCTGTTGCCACGGGCTTTTAGATGCGCCATATAATTCGGGTTAGAATATAAGTCTTCCATTACAGAAGGAGCGTTTTCTAAATCTGTTATTGTTTCAAAAAGAGGTGCTATATCTACGGTTAATGCATCCTCAAACGCAACCAGCTTAAGCATGGCATATAATTGCATGACATTAAGTGTTGTTTGATTATTGCTTATAATATAGCGGTTCGCAGCTTTCTCTCCATTTGTGTGCTGAATCGTTTTGATCGCTTCCATTGTTTTGAGAGCCTTCAAAGTATTCTTGTCTGAAATTAACGATAAATCTAGAGAGCCTTTTATTTTTGAAAGAATCTCAACTTGATCGGCTTCAGCTAGGCTGTGGTAGTTTTTAGGAAATACATCACTTCCACTTTCTATCAATACATCCACCATATCATTAAACACTTTGGCGTGTTCACGACTGTCTTGACGAATGTCTAAAGTTGAAAAATGAAACCCAAACAAATGAATTTTATTTAACAAGCTATTCACTTCAGAAACATAAAGCGACTGATGTTTTTCAATAATAACCGCTTTAATATCTTTCAACTCTGTGGTTAAATGCTCGAGAGTTAAGTTCGATTTTTTGTTTGTAATAATCTTGTAAAGTTCTGCCTCTAAAGCAACCACACGGTCTTCTACACCTGCAAAAGACAATTTTCTCTTAAGCATCCGAAGATCGCGGTAGTAGTTTTTTATAATCGTTTCACGAAGCCTCGCTGCTACTTTAAGGGTGATTTCTGGAGTTACAAAAGGATTTCCATCTCTGTCGCCTCCAGGCCAAAAACCTATATTAATAATGTCATTATCAATATGTTTCCCATCAAAAATATTTTGTTGAATATAGTCATAAACCGTCCCAAAAGACTTGTAAAACACGTGTTCTAAATACCAAATTAAACTCACTGCCTCATCGTAGGGCGTTGGTTTGGTTTGTTTAAAGAAAGGTGTTTTTCCGAGTTGTGCTAAAAGCTCATTGATGCGAAACAAATCATTTTCACGAATGGCCTCTGTCAAATCTGTAATGATCCCTAATACCGAGCCTGGGTAAAATTGTGTGGGATGTGCAGTCAACACAATACGCACTTTAAATTCTTCTAAGTATTTTTGAAGAATTTCCAATTTATTTTCAGCGGTCGCCTTTTCTTTTAAACTTCGCAAAGTTCCGATCCCGTCCATATTGTTGACAACCGGGAAAGCGGCATCTTCAATAGCATCAAATAACACCACTTGACGTTCTATATATTGTATAAAACGAAACAGTAAATTGATCTGACTTTTTGGAGAACGTCTTGCTTGGTATTTTTTAAAAAATGAATTAACAATCGCTGTAGGATCTTCATTATTTGCAAATCCTTTTTGACAGGTCTCAAAAAAAAGAGGCAACAATGCGCCCGTTTTGGTAATGGAATCAAACGGTAAAGTCATAAATATACTGTTGTATATTTGATATTTTGACAATACATTTTGATTAAACCTGGTAATTTTTGGCTGTGTAGACATTAATTAAATACATTTTAGTGCCTTCAAAATTACTAAAGCACCACCAATACTCGTCTATCAAGCTGTGATTTTTACGAATATTTATATATTGCCTGTCTTATCAGGGTGAAATCTTAAGAAACCCCAGAAATCGTTCCATATTTTCTAGCCATTCACACTTAGAGTAAATCATAATTTAAACAAGTTGTTTGCTTTTTAGTATTGATAAATCGTTTGACTTGCTGTAAATTTAGAAATTCTAATGACTATCTCTTTTTTTATGATTGAAATTGAACGTAAATTTTTGGTAAACTCCCACGCCTATCGCTCAGAAGCGTCATCAGTACTAACGATGACTCAAGGCTATCTGAATTCTGACCCTGAACGCTCCATCAGGATTCGACTGACCGATCAAGCAGGTTTTATAACTGTGAAAGGAAAAAGCAACGAAAGCGGCCTCAGTAGGTTTGAATGGGAAAAAGAAATCTCCAAAACAGACGCGGAAGTGCTGCTAAAACTTTGTGAAAAAACCATTATCAGCAAAACCCGTTATGAAGTGGTGGTAGAAAACCACGTGTTTGAAGTGGATGAGTTTATGGGTGAAAATAAAGGCTTGGTGATGGCTGAGGTTGAGCTTGGCTCTGAGGATGAAAAATTTGCCAAACCCGATTGGCTCGGTCGTGAAGTGACGGGCGACATAAAATATTATAATTCCAACCTCAGCAACACGCCCTTTTGCAACTGGAAATGATTGTGTAATTATCATTAAAGTGGGGGTAAAATTATTATATTCGCAACTTGAAACGACTTTAAAAACAAGATAAATGAACACAAATTCAACTGATTTTAAAATTCAAGAAGCTCTGGATGCTCTTGGTGTAAAAGACATAAATTTAGGAACGTCCACGGGCGCAAATAGTTTTTCTAACGGGCCTAGTATCGATAGTTATTCTCCTGTAGATGGCAAGAAAATTGGGAGCGTCGTTTGCACTTCTCAAGAAGATTATGAGGCGGTAATGACGGCTGCAACGGCTGCATTCCCTGAGTGGCGAACCATGCCAGCTCCTCAACGTGGCGAAATTGTGCGTCAGTTTGGAAATAAGCTTAGAGATTTAAAGGAACCCCTCGGAAAATTAGTTTCTTATGAAATGGGAAAATCCCTTCAAGAAGGGTATGGAGAGGTTCAAGAAATGATTGACATCTGTGATTTTGCGGTTGGATTGTCGAGACAATTAAACGGGCAAACGATTCCTTCTGAACGTCCCGGTCATGTGATGCGAGAGCAATGGCATCCGATTGGCGTCGTGGGTATTATTTCTGCGTTTAATTTTCCTGTCGCTGTTTGGGCATGGAACACTGCTTTGGCGTGGATTTGTGGGGATGTATGTGTATGGAAAGGGTCTGAAAAAGCACCTTTATGCTCTATTGCCTGTCAAAATATTATTGCCGAAATTTTAAAAGAAAATAACTTACCGGAAGGAATTTCTTCAATCATCAATGGTGATTATAGTGTTGGAGAAATGATGACGACGGACACAAGAGTGCCTTTAGTGTCTGCAACAGGTTCTACAAGAATGGGGCGGATTGTTGGCGCAACGGTAGCCCAACGTTTTGGAAAATCATTATTGGAATTAGGGGGTAACAATGCCATTATTATTACTCCAACTGCAGATTTGAAAGTAGTCGTGCCTGGTGCTATTTTTGGTGCCGTAGGAACTTGCGGACAGCGCTGTACTTCAACACGACGACTGATTATTCACGAGTCTGTGTATGACAAAGTAAGAGACGCTATTGTAGGGGCCTATGGACAGTTGACTATTGGAAATCCTTTGGATGAAAAAAACCATATCGGTCCTTTGATCGATCATGAGTCTGTAAATACGTATTTAGCGGCGATTGAAAAAGCAAAAGCTGAAGGCGGGACTGTATTGGTTGATGGCGGTGTTTTAGAAGGCGAAGGCTATGAAAGCGGCTGTTATGTGAAGCCTGCAATTATTGAGGCTGAAAATCATTTTGAGATTGTACAACATGAAACCTTTGCACCGATCTTATATTTAATGAAATATTCTGGGGCGGTAGAAAATGCCATCCAAAAACAAAATGGTGTGGCGCAAGGCTTATCTTCTGCAATCATGACCAATGAACTCAAAGAAGCTGAAAAGTTCTTGTCTTATGCTGGTTCTGATTGTGGAATTGCCAATGTAAACATTGGGACTTCTGGAGCTGAAATTGGCGGTGCTTTTGGTGGTGAAAAAGAAACAGGCGGCGGACGTGAGTCTGGTTCTGATGCATGGAAAGTATATATGCGACGTCAAACAAATACGATTAATTATTCTGACGAATTGCCTTTAGCACAAGGGATTAAATTCGATTTATAAGCGATTTAAAACTTATTATAAAAAAAAGTCACAGCCTTTGGTTGTGGCTTTTTTTTGTCTGATATTAAACTGATTTTTTTGAGGGGGCAACAGAATATTTTAGTAAGTTTATAGCTCATTTTGATCCAAAAGAAATATAGAACTCCGTGAAGAGCATCCTTGAATTAAAAACTGAAAAAATTTTACTGCGAGATATCGAGGGCTCAGACATTGACACTGTTTTTAGGGGGCTTTCAAATCCCGATGTTATAAAACATTACGGGGTAAGTTTTGATAGTTTGGAAGAAACAAAGGAACAAATGAAATGGTTTGCAGACACAAAACAAAAATGGTTTGCAATATGCTCAGCTGACAACAACGTATTTTACGGAGCTGGGGGCTTAAACGACATCTCTAAAAAACATAAAAAAGCCGAAATTGGACTTTGGCTTTTACCTGAATATTGGGGAAAAGGAATTATGAAAAAAGTGGTGCCTGTGATCTGTGATTACGGATTTGATAAACTGGAGCTTCACAGAATAGAAGGGTTTGTCGACTCTGAAAACAAAAATTGCAAAAGAGCAATGTCTGCGCTTGATTTTGAACTAGAAGGGACAATGAGAGATTGCGAAATAAAAAACAATAAATTTGTAAGTATAGAGGTTTATTCAACTATAAGAAAGATTTAAAGGACGTTGCCAACTCTGAGTAAATAGCATTTTACAGGAACTGTTCGCATAAACTCAAGCCCAAGACTAAAAATGAATTTAATTGTATTTGACATAGATGACACTCTAACAGAAAGTGAATATCAACACCTGTTAGCAATAAAAAATACGGGTACCAACCACGTCTAAAAACTACTTACTCTAATGCTTATTCAAACGCTGATTAAAAATACAAATTATTGTAAAATTTTAAACACTTTAACTCTTGTAGTTGGTCGAAGACTATTTTATTAAAATCATTAAAGACAGTAAATTATTACCCTTTTTTGAAAAATGGTTTAAATGGGGGCGACACAAAAGCTATAATGATGTAGAGTTAAAAGCGCTTCGAACTGTAGAAGAATCAGGGCTTTACTGCAAGAACTATAAAACTAAAAAGAGCTAAAACGTGAAGAATTCTGGAATAAAAATGAGGGGTTGATTAGCACAAAATAAAACTTCATTAAATTTGACCCTGTCAAACCATGTGCTTCTAAAATAAAAAGAAAAAAAACACCATGCATATTAAAGCGCTTAAAAATGTATAAAACACTCTTTTTCTGTATCACATCACTCTTGTTATTTACTTGTAAAAAAGAGGCTTCAAAAGAAAAAACAGCAACAAAAGTAATTGTGAAAAATGAGCTGAAAACTAAATCGGGTTATAGCTACGATAAAGATTTTGTACTAGGTAAATTCAATTACAAAACAGATACTACATTCATCAAGATCAGCTCTAAGCACTCCTCAAAACCAATCTACTTAAAAAAAGAAGTGTATTCTGCGTTTAAAAAGATGTTTGCTGACGCTCAAAAAGAAGGCATTACGCTTATCGTTGTTTCGGGAACAAGGAGTTTTTACGAGCAAAAGTCTATTTGGGAGCGCAAATGGGATAAGTATAAAAACTTAAACCCAATAGACCGCACTAAAAAAATATTAGAGTACAGCTCAATGCCTACAACTTCACGACATCACTGGGGAACTGATCTGGATTTAATTAATTTGAATAACGCCTATTTTGAAAGTGGTAAAGGAAAAAAGGAATATGAATGGTTGGTGAAAAACGCTAATGATTTTGGATTTTTTCAAGTATATACTTCCAAAGAAAGTGGTAGGACGGGCTACAATTCCGAAAAATGGCACTGGTCTTATCTGCCTTTAGCAAGCAACTATCTGCATTACTATAATGAAACCATTAGCTACAGAGACATCGATGGTTTTAAAGGCTCTGAATTCGCTAAAAAAGTGAAGATCATTGCAAACTATGTAAATGGAATTTCTAGTGAATCACCCTACCAAAAACACCCCTAACTATACTTCGCCTTTCTTAAAATCCGCATACTTTCTTTATAGAGCCCATAAACCTCGTCGCTGTGTTTATACAACAAAGGTTTTGCAGCTTGAAGCTGCGTCAGAGCAGCTTCAAAACCATTAAAATAACAGATCAAATACGTAGCTGGAACATTTTTTAAATCTTTAAGCTGTACCCTTGTCAACTCAACCCCTTGTTTTAGTCGGTCCATAAGCGCATTATTAGCATTAAAAATATGGTGCAGAATTTTTTTATCGTATTGAGGGGGTTTAAACAACAGCTGAGAATCAATATTGTAAGTTGCATTATTTCCAAAAGTGATGACTGTTTCTTCTAGTTGATAAAAAGTGTTTTCACCATTCAACCCTAAATTGACATACTCAATGATTTTAAAAGAATCGTTGTCATATGAAATTTCAACAGCATCCAATGTTGAGTAAAACAACCTAACTTGCTCATTAATTAACGCAATATCCACCCGTGAATAAAACGTTTGGGAATTAGTAATCTTTTTTTGACCGGACCAACACATCACAAAATATTCTTTGAATACCTTGTAGGTTGGATTGTAATCCTTGCGTTGTGCCATAAAATCAAATACCCCATCCAAAGTATATTCAATATTGTTTCGGGAATGAGACTCAATAGACGCTACGATTTCAGAGTTGGAATCCGTCAATTCTATGTCAAACACCTTAGGCATACTCATACTACCTTCTCTAAAAAACACATTTCCACCAAAATATTTCCAGATATTTTTTCTGAGCGACGTAATTTCTTGAGTTTCTTTTGGACGAATAGTAACCAACCCAACAACCTTATCGTCATTTAGATGAGGAAACGGAATGTTTTCATACTGAATAATTGGTGGATGGCTTAAATAGGCATTGACCAAGTTTTGAATCTTACTATCATCAAAAAAATCAACACCAATAATATGGCTATACTGATCGTCCACGCCAATAACGATGTACGAATTGTTATTCGGATTACTATTTGACAGCGCACAAATATGTTTTAAAAACTTCGCCTTGCCCTCTTTACTACTAATATTGATTTTTAACTTTTTATCATAAAAACTGCTCTCGTCGTTATGCGCAAGTAGATTTTTTATAAGCAGTCGTTTGTTAATCATTTTGTTGAGTTTTAGGCGACTTCATGGCCTTGGCTTGCTTCCAGTATTTTAAACCAATCTTGGGTTGTTAAATGTATAGAAACCGCTTTCGAGGCCGCTTTGATACGTTCTAAATTTGTGGTGCCAATTACAGGTCGAATTCCTGAAGGATGCCCTAAGATCCAAGCGAATAACAACTGATCTGGAGTCGCGTTATACTTGGGGGTTAACAACCCTAATTGCTTTAAAATTTGTTCTTTTTGAGGGGTTATTTCAGTACTAAAAACAGACCCTAAAGGTGCCCAAGCCATCGGAATAATATCTTGTGTAATCATCTGGTCTAAACGGCCATCAAACAAGGCTTGACACTGCACGGCAGAAAACTCAATTTGATTCACTTCAACAGCCACTTCACTAGAAATAAGCTCAATCTGTGAGGTAGTGAAATTAGACACTCCAAAATGGTTTATTTTTCCTTGTTTTTTTAACTGTTCAATAGCCTCCATCACTTCATAAGGGTGCATCAACGGACTGGGTCGGTGAATCAAAAGCACATCTAAAAAATCTGTTTGTAAATGCTTAAGAGACGCCTCTGCGGAAGAAATAATGTAATCTTTAGAGCAATTGTAATGTTTGAGTTCGTTTTGACGCGTTGGAGACATCAATTGAATTCCGCATTTGGAAATAAATTGAACATCTGTACGTGCAATTGCTGTGTTAGAAAAAGCCGTTCCAAATGCAGATTCAGTAGTATAACCGCCATAAATATCAGCGTGGTCAAAAGAACTAATGCCCAAATCAACGGTCATTTCAATCATGTGTTGCATCTCAGAAAAATTAAAATTTCTGCCCCAAACACCCCAAGACATAGTGCCTGCAATAATTTTTGAAAAGTTACTTTTATTCATTTTTGTGGTTTGGAATCTAAAATTAACAAACAATCCTTCATTATCCCATAAAACCATCTCAAGTTTTAACCAATTATTAACAAGGTGAACGAAAATATTTTAACAAATTGCATTACAAAAAAAAACACCCTAAAAGGTTTACAATAAATTATCACAATGGAAGAAGATAAAACAATGGTTGACATTGCGTCAATTAATAAAAAAATTGAAGAAGAAAGTGCTTTTGTGGACTTACTTACCATGGAGATGGGTAAAGTGATCGTTGGACAAAAACACATGGTTGAACGCTTACTTATCGGGCTTTTAGGTCAAGGACATATTCTTTTGGAAGGCGTCCCAGGACTCGCTAAAACACTTGCCATTAACACCTTATCGCAAGCAGTTGCTGGAAGTTTTAGTAGAATTCAGTTCACACCAGATCTCCTCCCTGCAGATGTTGTTGGAACTATGATTTACAACATCAAAGCCAATGATTTTACCATAAAAAAAGGACCGATTTTTGCCAACTTTGTATTGGCTGATGAAATCAACCGTGCACCCGCTAAAGTACAGTCTGCACTTCTAGAAGCAATGCAAGAAAAGCAAGTCACCATTGGAGATGAAACTTTTGTTTTAGACAAACCGTTTCTTGTAATGGCGACTCAAAACCCAGTGGAACAAGAAGGAACTTACCCCCTTCCTGAAGCACAAGTAGATCGTTTCATGTTAAAAACAATCATTGACTATCCAAAAATTGAAGACGAACAACAAATTGTCCGCGCCAATCTAAAAGGTGCCTTTGGAAAGATCAAGCCTGTCGTTACGGTCAAGCAGATTTTAAGCGCTCAAGCTGCCGTAAGAGAGGTTTATATGGATGAAAAAATTGAAAAATATATTTTAGACATTGTATTTGCAACCCGTTATCCAGAAAAATATCGCCTAGCAGAACTCAAACCATTAATTTCATTTGGAGCGTCTCCAAGGGGGAGTATCAATCTTGCAACCGCAGCAAAATGTTATGCTTTCATTAAGCGACGTGGCTATGTCATTCCGGAAGATGTACGTGCTATCGTCTATGACGTATTGCGACACCGTATCGGAATTACATATGAAGCGGAAGCGGAAAATGTAACGTCAGAAGATATTATTAGTAAAATTGTCAATGTCATTGAGGTGCCTTAATTCGTAGTGACTTTTTGTGAGGTTTATAAATCATACACACCCAATAGCACACTTATCAAATGGATACCAAGGAATTACTAAAAAAAGTTAGAAAAATAGAGATCAAAACACGGCGGCTGTCCGACCATGTGTTTGGGGGCGAGTACCACTCGACTTTCAAAGGTCGTGGAATGACTTTTTCTGAAGTGAGACCCTACCAATATGGTGATGATGTACGAAACATTGACTGGAATGTTACGGCGCGTTGTAACGAGCCACACATCAAAGTATTTGAAGAAGAGCGCGAGCTAACCATGATGCTAATGGTTGATGTGTCTGGGTCTAAATTATTTGGGACCGAAGCGCAGTTTAAAAATGAAATTGTAACTGAAATTGCCGCTACCTTAGCATTTTCGGCTACACAGAATAACGATAAAATAGGATTGATTTTGTTCTCTGATGGGATTGAATTGTACATCCCACCCAAAAAAGGACGATCCCATGTTTTGAGAATTATTAGAGAATTAATTGAATTTGAACCTAAAAGTAAACTTACAAATATCGCGGAAGCGTTGAAGTTTCTGTCGAATGTGATGAAAAAGAAAGCCATCGTTTTTTTGCTTTCCGATTTCATGGCAGAGGAATATCAGCACAATTTAAAAATTGCTTCTGGAAAACACGACATCACAGGAATCCGTGTTTATGACAAATACGAAGCTGAAATTCCAAATCTGGGAATGGTACAGATGGAAGATCAAGAAACAGGCGCCTCTTTTTTAGTGAATACCGCCTCCAAAACAGTCCGTAAAAACTATCAAGAAAGGTATCAAACTAAGCTTCATTATTTCTCTGACAGTTTCAAAAAATCTGGTGCTGGGGCACTTGATTGTAGAATCGACGAGAGTTATGTGAAAAAATTACTGGGTTATTTTAAACAACGTGGATAAACGATAGATGAAGATAGATACAATCATAACAAACTACTCCACTAAAAATTTAATTTTGAGCCTCTGTTGTATCCTTATTTCTTTTGTAGGGTATGGTCAAGTATCCTCAAGCATTGATTCAACAGCTATAAAAATTGGAGCCGAATTATTTTATAAAATCCATGTAAAAACAGACTCCACCAGTCTAGTGGTGTTTTCGGAGGAACAAACGTTTCAACCGCTTGAGATGATCAATAGCTACGCAATTGACACTACCAAAAAAGAAGGGTATTATCAACTAACGAAAACCTACGGACTGACCCAATTTGACTCTGGAGTTTATACCATTCCAAAACAAAAAATAACCATTGGAAATAACATCTTTTTTACAGATTCTATACAAGTTCAAGTAAATACCGTAGTGGTAGATACCACCAAACAAAAACTATTTGACATCAAACCGCTAATAGAGGTTGATAAAAAACGTTCTGATATTTGGGGGACTCTCGGTATTGTTTTACTCTTCTTATTACTAATTGGAGGCGCATTATACTGGCTGATATGGCGAAAAAAACCGTTGACCGAAGCGGAAAAAATTGCAGCACTCCCTCCTTATGAGCGTGCTAAATTGGCGCTTGAGAAGTTAGATGAAGACCAGTACTTTGAAAATGAAGAAATTAAAACCTACTATTCAGATTTGACATTAATTTTGAGGCAATATCTTGATGAGAAGGTGTACGAGCAGTCGTTAGAGAGTACAACAGACGAATTGATGTCTCGTCTAAAAATACTCAAAGCCGCCAATCAAATTAAACTAAGCAAAGAGACCATTCAAAATATTGAAACTATTTTAAAACGTGCGGATTTAGTAAAGTTTGCCAAGTCCAAACCCGACTATCAACTTGCCAAACTCGACAAAAATACCATCGAGCTAGAAATTGATCACGTGAAGGAGGGGCTCCCTGAGCCTACTGAAGAAGAGTTATTACAGGATTTAGCTTACCGTGAAGCTCTCGCTAAGCAACAAAAACGCAAAAGAATTAAGCAAATTGTGGCAATTGTAGTGGGGGTGTTTTTGATTTCCTTGATTGGGCTTGTAATTCGGTCTGGGTTTACAGAAGTCAAAGACACTGTGCTTAGAAATCCTAGCAAACTGTTGTTAGAAAAAACTCCTTGGGTGACTAGCGAATATGGCGCTCCCGGAATCACCATTTCAACACCCGAAGTTTTAGAGCGTCAAATGGTAGAGCTTCCTGAAGAGATGAAGGGCAAAGTTCAAACAATTAATTTTGCATACGCCGGAGTTGACACGCCAATTGATGTGGTAGTAAACAGTTCTAAATATGCTGCTCAAGCGGACGAAACAGGCAAACAAAAAGAAGTTGCAATTGACCTCTTAAAAGTGGCAGAAGGCGTCTTAGACACCTTTGAAAAAAATGGCACTAAAAATATTACAACACGAAACGAACAGTTTATAACACCCAATGGTCAAGAAGGGATCAAAACGTTTGGAACAGCAGAGTTTCTTGTAGAAGACAGACTGGTAAAGGGTCAATATATCATTTTAGGGTTTTCAACACCCAATCTATTACAACAAGTCCTTTTGACTTGGAAAGAGGAGGATGTTTATGCAGACCAAATGGTCGAGCGTATTCTAAATTCTATCGAACTTATTAAACTAACAGAAGACGAAAAGTAATGTTTAACGGAATCGATTTTACTCAAAAAGAATTTTTATGGCTGCTGCTATTGGTGCCTGTGGTGGTGTTTTGGTATGTGCTGAAACACAAAAAACAAACAGCTCAATTAAGTATTTCAAGTGTGCAGGGCTTTCAAAGAAATACGATTTGGAGTGGGCTAAAACATTCTTTATTAGGGCTCAGAGTAGCAGCGATCATTTTAGTTGTTTTGGCCCTTGCACGACCTCAAACAGTTGATGTGTCTTCAAAAACAAAAACAACTCGTGGTATTGATATTGTTATGGCAATTGATGTTTCTGCAAGTATGTTGGCAAAAGACCTAAAACCCAATCGACTTGAAGCCCTAAAAAACGTGGCTGCTGATTTTATCAAAGGGCGTCCCAATGATCGAATTGGGCTTGTTGAATATGCAGGTGAAAGCTATACAAAAACGCCAATTACTAGCGACAAAAGTATTGTACTACAATCGTTAAAAGATATAAAATACAATACTATAATTACAGGGGGGACCGCCATTGGGATGGGGCTCGCAACAGCCGTGAACCGTATCAAAGACAGTAAGGCAAAAAGTAAAATTATTATACTTTTGACAGATGGTGTAAACAACGCTGGATTTATAGACCCTCAAACCGCAAGTGAATTAGCGGTTGAATATGGTATTAAAACGTATACCATCGGATTGGGAACCAACGGCATGGCTTTGTCGCCGATTGCCATTCGAAACGGAGTGTTTCAGTATGGGAAAATTCAAGTGGAAATTGATGAAAAACTCTTAAAAGAGATTGCGGAAGTCACTGGCGGAAAATACTTTAGAGCCAACAATAATCGTAAATTAAAGGAAATATATAAAGAAATTGATAAGCTCGAAAAAACCGAAGTAGAAGAATTTAAGTTTTATAATTATGAAGAAAAATTTAGACCATTAATTTGGATTGCCCTCGGGTTGTTAGTGTTTGAATTTTTATTGCGATTTACAATATTTAGAAGTTTTATTTAGATGTATCAATTAGAAGAAAAAATATGGTTTTGGTTACTGCTCATCATCCCCGTGATGTTAGTCGTGTTCTTATGGACGCTTCTCTGGAAAAAACGTGTACAGAAAAAATTTGGAAACACAAGCACTTTAAAACGTCTCAGCCCAGATCAGTCCGTATTCAAATCAGTCCTTAAACTTTGTGTACTATCTCTGTCGGTAGGCTGTTTTGTTCTGGCGTTGGTGAATCCGAAAATTGGCACAAAACTTGAGACCATTAAACGTGAAGGTGTCGATATTGTTTTTGCTATTGACGTTTCAAAAAGTATGCTCGCTGAGGATGTGGCGCCCAATAGATTGGAAAAATCCAAGCAGCTCGTCACACAAATTATAAATAATTTGGCAAGTGATCGTATCGGAATCATTGCTTACGCCGGAAAGGCATTTCCTCAACTGCCAATTACAACAGATTATGGCACGGCAAAAATGTTTTTGCAAAGTATGAATACTGATATGCTTTCCTCACAAGGAACAGCCATCGATGAAGCCATTCAATTGTCACGAAATTATTTTGATGACGAAGAACAAACCAATAGGGTATTGGTTATCATTTCTGACGGGGAAGATCATAACGACCTCAGTGTGGAGGTTGCAGAGGCAGCAGCTGAAGAGGGTATAAAAATTTATACTATTGGGGTGGGAAGCGAAAAAGGGGGGCCGATTCCGCTCAAAAGAAATGGAGTGGTGATGAGTTACAAAAAGAATAAAAACAACGAGACAGTTATTACGAAGCTTAATGCAGAGACCCTGAAATTAATTGCTGCAGAAGCAAAAGGCGCATACATAAATGGAAATTCCACGTCTGCAGTTGTCGAGCAAATTCGAGATATTTTGAATAAAATGGATAAAAAAGAATTTGAAGCTAAAGAATTTGCAGAATACAAGGATCAATTTCAATGGTTTTTAGGCTTTGGATTGTTTTTTTTAATTTTGGATATCTTATTTTTAGAACGAAAAACCGCTTGGTTGAAACGACTGAATTTATTTAACGAAAACCTATGAACTATCTAAATAACATACTTAAAAACCCGGGGGGTGAGTCCTATAAATCTATATGTTTTAGGGGTTCTTTCGCGTATCTATTGTTGTTTTTTATGGGTGCATTTGCGGGTTCTGCTCAACAATTAGACCCTAAATTATCTGAATCTAATGGGTATGTGTTTGAAGGAAATTCAATTGTTGAAGATGACTTTATTGCAGCCGAGAAAAAATACCGTCTGGCGGTATCCACAAAACAAGATAACGCCACAGGCTCCTTTAATCTGGGGAATGCATATTATAAATCTGAACTTTATGATGAGGCATTACTGCGCCATTTAGAAGCTGTGGAAAATAGCAGTTCAAAATCTGAAAAACACAAGGCTTATCACAACATTGGAAATATTTTGATGCAAAAAAAACAATGCAAAGAAGCCGTTTCAGCTTTCAAGAATGCCTTGAGAAACAAGCCTTCTGACGACGAAAGCAGGTATAACTTAGCTCTCGCTCAAGAATGTGCGAAAGAACAAGGAGATGGCGATGGCGATGGCGACGACGAAGACAAGGACAAAGATAAAGACGAAAACAAAGACGATAAAGACGATAGCGACGAGAAACAAGACAAAGACGAGAAAAACAAAGACAAAGGCGACGACGAAGATAAAAACGAGGGAGATGATAAGGAAGATGAGGATGGAAAACCCAAAGACGATAAAGGCGATCAGAAAAACAAAAATCCTAAAGATGACAAGGGGCAGCCGCAACAGCAGCCTGGAAAACTATCGCCACAACAAGTAAAAAATTTACTTGAAGCGATGAATAATGAAGAGAAAAAAGTGCAAGAAAAAATGAATGCCTCCAAAACAAAAGGTGTCAAGGTTAAAACAGAAAAAGACTGGTAGGCAATGAAACGAAACATAATTTTACTTACTTTCTTGATCTCGGGATTCCTTTCAGCTCAGGTATCCTTTAACGCTAAGGTGAGTAAAAAACAACTTGGGATCAACGAACGTCTTCGGGTCGATTTTACAATGAATACCGATGGGGATAACTTTGAGCCTCCAAGTTTTGAGAATTTTACTGTCGTTGGAGGTCCCAGTCAATCCATCAATAATTCTTGGATAAATGGAACACGTTCATTCTCAAAAAGCTACAGTTATTTTTTAGCACCCAAAAAAAGAGGTGAATTTATCATTGGCCAGGCAACCATTGAGATTGAAGGAGAAACCTATAAAACCCTTCCAACAAAAATAACCGTCACTGCGGCAATTGACAAGCCTAAAGACCCCAACGACCCTGACTATATTGCTTCAGAAAAAATTCACTTAGTCGCTGAAATTTCAAATGCAAATCCGTATTTGAATGAAGCAATCACTGTAGTATACAAGTTATACGTCGCTCAAAACACTGGGGTTCGAAACTGGCGTGAAATAGACAATCCCAGATACAGTGACTTTTGGAGTCAAAACATCGATGTTAAAGCTATAGACATCAAGCAAGGTACCTATAAAGGGGAGGACTACCGCTATGTTGTCTTAAGAAAAACTGTCTTATATCCCCAAAAAACAGGGAAGCTGATTATTGAACCTCTGTCCCTAGATATAACAGTTGAAATACCATCAAAGAGACGTGATGTGTTTGGAAGAAGTTTTATGAGTACAGTAAATAGAACCGTTGCAAGTAGAAATAGAACAATTTCCGTAAAACCACTTCCTGAAACTGGAAAACCTGAAGGCTTTTCCGGAGCGGTAGGGAATTTTAATTTTAAAGTAACAAGCAACAAACAAACCCTGAAAGCTACCGAAGCACTTGAGCTAAAAGTAAGTGTTTCAGGAAAGGGTAATTTGAAACTGTTTAGGCTTCCAAAGTTGGTGCTTCCAAGTGCTCTTGAGGTTTATGAGCCCGAACATTTAGAAAGGGTAAACACAAGAACATCGGGAATGCAAGGAACAATTAGCGACACCTACACGGTAGTGCCTAGTTTTCAAGGGAGTTATCCAATACCAAATGTCTCCTTTTCTTATTTTGATTTAAAGACAAAACGCTACAAAACATTAACTTCAGAACGACTCATTATAGATGTCAACGAAGGCCCAGTTAGTGCAAATAGCGCCAATAATAGCACTTCAGGGGGTGTTACAGAAAATGTTATCAGCCCAAATTTAAATCAATTTAGCTCTTTCAAAACAAGCACAAACCTTAAGCCGATTACGTCCGACCCCTTTTTTAATTCCAACATCTTTTGGCTTTTATTGTTAGGCCCATTTTTATTAATTCCATTTATCATGTTTGTGGTTAAAAACCGAATGACACGCGCGTTGGACGTGACTGGTAATAAAATTCGAAAAACAAATCGGTTGGCACGAAAATATTTAAGTGCCGCCAGAAAATCTTTGGGGCAAAAAGAGCAGTTTTATGACGCACTTGAACGGGCACTTCACAATTATTTAAAATCAAAATTACGCTTAGAAACCAGTGAATTTAATAAAGAAAAAATAGAGGAGCTGCTCGGAAATAAAAACGTAAGCAAAGAAACCTTAGAAGGATTCATTTCACTGCTAACCGCTTGTGAACTTGCTAGATATACCCCGCTTTCAGCCGTTGATATGAAAAACGACTATGAAAAAGCTGCGAATGTAATTAATGCTTTAGACAAACAATTAAATTAAACTGATGAAAAAAATTCTAATTTTTTGGTTGATGTGTTTGGTTGGTTTTTCACAAACCACGGAGTCTTTTAAGCAGGCTAATGACCTTTATAATTCTGGATATTATAAAGAAGCCATTAGTCAGTATGATTCTATATTAGCCTCCAATCAGCATTCAGCAGAACTTTATTTTAATCTCGCAAACTGTTATTATAAATTAAATGAAGTTGGACCGAGTATCTTTTATTATGAAAAAGCACTTCAATTAGCTCCCGATGATTTGGACATTTTGAATAACTTAGGGTATGCACAAAAAATGACCATTGATGCTATACAAGAAGTTCCTGAAAGCGGTGTCTCTAAACTTCTAAACAAGACCCTCAACAGCTTAAGTGTAGATGGCTGGGCGATCCGATGCGTAGGATTGGTTTTTCTTTTTGTAGTGTTGTTTTTAGGGTATTACCTCTCATATTCAGAAGCTAAAAAACGCTTGTTTTTTGTTTCTAGCAATGTGGTTTTAATCATTCTGTTTGTGTCTTTAGGTTTGTTGTTTAAAAAAGACAGTCTAGACAGCAATACGCATCCGGCGATTATTTTTGTCAAAGAAACAGAAATAAAGACAGAACCAAACCTAAGGTCTGAAACGTCCTTTACGCTCCACGAAGGCACCAAAGTGTTAGTGATTGAAGATTATAACAACGTCTGGTCAAAAATAAAACTACTGAACGGAGAGACTGGTTGGATGTCTCGCTCTGAATTAAAAAGCCTTTAATTTATTTGAAAGTAGTTTTCATTTTTTATTCTATATTTACAACTATCTATAAAAATCAAATAACCATCACTAAACATATTTCTCTTTTATTCTCCCTTTTTTTTCTGCTAAATATAGCAGGCCCAACACTTGTACTTTTACATTCAGACTGTGAGCTGTCAACAATGATTATCTCAATCGATAAAGAATCCGAAACAAAAGATATTGAAGACGTTAAAGAGTTTACAGAACTGGATTTTAACAAAACAAACCTACAAGATTCAAATCCTTATGCAAAGTACCACTCATTATCATTTGTGTTTTATAATAAAACCCTAAGTGAGATTCATTTAGAAACTATTTCGCCGCCTCCAGATTGTATTTAGATTACGTTCTGTATTTACAAACAAAGAACTTCTCTTTGTAAATTCTAATCTAATACCATAACAATGAAACAATTTTTTTCAAATATAAAAGGTGATGCGTTTGGCGGCATTACCGCTGGGGTCGTCGCATTGCCTCTTGCTTTAGCCTTTGGTGTCTCATCTGGTCTAGGGCCTAGCGCTGGACTTTACGGTGCTATTTTTATCAGTTTTTTTGCAGCACTTTTTGGCGGTACCAACACTCAAATATCAGGGCCTACGGCGCCGATGACTGCCGTAAGTATGGTTGTGATTTCTGGAATTATCGCTGCCAATGATGGGGATTTATCAATTGCGCTTCCCGCCATATTAACCGTGTTTTTAATTGCGGGACTTTCTCAAATTGGACTCGGGGTTTTAGGTTTAGGAAAATATATTAAATACATACCTTACCCTGTTGTTTCAGGGTTTATGACTGCAATTGGAGTAATCATTTTACTAACACAAATTTTACCTTCTCTGGGGTACAACCCAAAAGAAGACCTACAGTTTGTAAATCAATTCAAGGCACAAGCCGAAGAGGTGATTCTTGAAAACATATTAAAAGATGAAGCGGGAGATGGCGTCTTAGTTTTGGAAAACTTTAGAGAGACCATTGATCGCGCTTCTTTGATATCGCAAGACGATATCCAAAAAGAATCTGAAATCTTAGCGTCTAAAGAAGCCTCAGGAACAATTGGTGCACTAAAATTAATGCCGAGAGCGCTTCAAAATATCAACTGGTTAGAGCTGTTACTAGCATTGGGGACCATTCTTATAATTTATGGATTCAAACGCATTACTACAGTGGTTCCTAGTACGCTCGTCGCTTTGATAGTCATGTCTGGTGTCGCCATCGGATTTGGGTTAAACTACAAGCCTATCGAAGAAATTCCTAGCGGGTTGCCCATCCTTCAGCTCGAGATTTTTACTAAGTTTAAGTTAACAGCCATCACCCCCTATATTTTCACTGGGTTTACGCTCGCATTGTTAGGGGCAATTGATTCCTTACTCACTAGTATTGTAGCAGATAATATGACCAAAACAAAGCACAACCCAAACAGGGAACTTATTGGCCAAGGAATTGGTAATAGTATTGCGTCTATTTTTGGAGGGATTCCGGGTGCTGGAGCCACCATTAGAACGGTTGTGAACATAAACTCTGGCGGAAAAACAAAACTGTCCGGAATGATAGCTGGCGTGATGCTGTTATTTATTTTATTGGCCTTAGGACCGGTCGCTTCAAAAATTCCTACCGCAGTGCTCTCTGGAATTTTGATAACTGTAGGGATTGGTGTAATGGATTACAAAGGTCTGAAGGCAATTCCTTCACTTCCAAGAGATCTCTCGTTTGGACCGTTCAAGTTAAGCTCTGAGGTATTAATTATGTTGGTTGTGTTGTTGCTATCTACGTTTTGGGATTTAATTTTCGCTGTTGGGATTGGATTAATTATATCCTGTTTGATGTTTATGAAAAAAATTGGAGATTTAACTTCTGAATATTCCGATGTAAAAGCGTTAAAAGAAGAGCGTTGGCCTGATGAAAAAAACTTTCCAGAGCACTTAAAAGAGTCTGTGTTTATCAAACACATCAAGGGGCCATTATTTTTTGGATCTACTTCGGACTTTCAGCAATTATATAAACAAATTCCTGATACAGCAACCACCGTAATTTTGCGGTTGGGACGTATGCAGTATATGGATCAGTCTGGGCTTTATGCCATGGAAGATATGATTCAAGAGCTACAAACGAAAAAAGTTGAGGTACTATTTGTAAACCTGTTAAAGCAGCCCCGCTACATGATGGAGCGTATTGACATCATTCCAGATTTTATTCCAGAAGCTCATATTTATGAGAGTTATGAAGCTTGTGTTGAAGAGCTCTCTTAGTTTGGTTTAATGTAAGGTGGGGTGTTTGAAGGTGCTGGGATCGTTGGAAGCTCTAACGGTGTGTCCTCATTTATAAAATTTGGAAAAATCATTGGGGCTAACGATTTTACGGGATTATAAAGTATTGACGTTTCAATCTCTTCATCAGAGACAAAAGGAATCGTTTTATTTAGAGTATTAAAAATTAACAGTAGGATACTCAGGATTAAAGCAATTTTAAGTCCTCCGAAAATACCTCCTAATAATTTATTTAGAACTCCTAACGCAGCAAAATCAGCAAGTTTGGTTAATGCTTTACCTGCTAAAGAAATTGCTAATACAATGACCACAAATGTAATGGCAAAAGCAGTAATGTTTATTGTTTTTTCGCCCCATTCAAAACGGTCAGACAGAAATTCTGCGGCATAATTACTGAAATGTACGGCGCCATAGACACCCACTAATAATGCGAGTAGTGAGGTAACCTCAACAAAAAAACCTTTGGACAGTCCTTTGATTAATCCATACAAAATAAGTGCGCCTAAAATAATGTCAATGATCGCCATGGTGTTTTATTTAAATAATTTATCAAAATTAAAAATGATTCCCAACTTAACAACTCAAATGTTTCGTTTCTATTTTAATACACCCTAAATTTACGAAA
>JABAYY010000012.1 GCA_018608765.1 Flavobacteriaceae bacterium | reverse complement strand
TCTTTAATAAATAGTCGACCATGTGACTTCCGTCTTGACCGGTGACTCCTGTTATAATTATTTTTTTCATTTATAAATTGTAAGATTTTCAGATTGGAATTCAATTTTTAATTGTTGTGTAGTATTTTTTTAAGATCATGGAAGTGGCTATCATGATCAATCGAGACGTGTATCTTTGGTGGGAGTTCTATGCTTCTATAAAGGTAAACTATCTTGTCGTATGCCTGTTTGTATTTTTTGTAGCTACCTGTGTCTCCTCCTTTATATCTTTGTTGGTTAAATAAACCAAAACCCTTTAGGTCTAAGTTTTTTATAGATTTAAACCAATAGAAAACCATCGGAAGAAGGAAATATGTTAATTTATCTATCTCTCCCCTGCCATTGGTAAACCTATAAAGGTTATCCTGGAAGCATATATTTTGCTTTATTGCTGATTTTTCATTATTTAAAATGAACGTAGGATTTTGAGCGAAGCAGTTTTTATAAGTTTCGATTATTGGGTTTGTTTTATACAAAGATAAATATGATTTGTTTTTTATAAAATCATTTATTCCAAATTTAGGATTTCCGTTTATTTTTTTATTAACATTTAATATTGATTCGTAATTAAACATTTCGTAGCCCAGGAAGTTTACATCAGCAAGAAAATCTGGATTGATCTCAGATAGTACATGACAATAAGATTGCGGGTCGATAAAAATGTGAAAGTCAGGGGATAGGGATATGTCTTTAAGGAAAAACATAGAAGATGAAGAAAAGGATATAATTACATATCCGTCTTGACGTTTTGATTCTATGTATTTTTTGGTTGTTTTTTTATCCAAAGCTGGCCCCAGTAATAAAACTTTACTTGAAGAAAATAAATCATTAATACTATCTGACTGGGAGCTTTTTGCCTTCACGAGATAAGTCTAAGCTTGTCGGCCTTTGTGTGACTTGTTTTTTGACTTTTGTTTTGAGAAATTACCATAAAGAACCTCGCCGACATCAAACTGCCATTGAAAGTCTATGTCAAAACACTCCAGTTCGTCTAAGCAGAAAAGTAGTGGTTTAGCTGGGCTTTTTGTGTCCATGAAGTATCCGTCTTCAATGATGTCAAGTCTGGTTGCGTAAAGACAATGGGCACCTTCGTACACGGGGTCAACAATTTTTGTATTCATGATGGGCAGATCCTTCCAGTCTGTAATACTGTTGTTGTCGGAATCCCAAAAGTAATTCCTTTTCTCGAACACCGAAAATGCACCCTCTTTTTCTGATTCTATAAATCTTGATACAAAATCATCTATGCTAGTTATACTTAAAAGGGGGTTGCATGCGCTAATTAAAATTGCATATTTATATTTTTTACTGAAATTTAAATTAATTTTGTTGTGCCATTCAAAGATTATTTTCATATCTTTTTCTTCGTTGGCGGAGGATTTAGATCTATTGTATATGTTTATGTTGTGTTTCTCGCCTATTTCTTTTATTTCCGTTTCATAGCATGAAAGATATATGTTATCTTTTGGTATGATTGAAGAGTTCGAGAGTTTCGATAAGCAGATATCTAATAGCGTCGAACCAGCAAAAGGTCTTGTCATCTTTTTTGGAACACGCTCGGAGTTTAACCTAGCTTGCACAATGAAGCAGATATCGTTTATGCTTCTTGGTGGTTCGGCTGTAATTTTATTGGTCGCCATGTGTTTTGTTATTTGCTAATTTATCTAATAGCATGCTGATTTTTCCGTCACTCTTATTTATTTCCGCTAGTATTGGCCTTGCTTCTTCTGGAGCATGCTTGAAGGCAACCCTCAGGATATCCATCCAGTTCTTATTATTTTTACTCCTAACTTCTTCGACTGCATCTATTATTTCTAAATCTTTCATATTGTTTTTTCGTATAACTGTGGGGATTTGTACGTAAAGCCGTTTCGTTCCGCCATCTTTATGGAACTGATATTTTCTTTTTTAATTTCAGCAAGAAAATAACCTTTAGCGCTACCAAGAAATAAGGATAGCATTAAGCTGCCAAGCCCCTTGCCTCTATGCTTCGCGTCTATACTCCACGAGAGAAATTTCTCGTTTTGATTATTTGTGTCACATCTTATCGTACCAATGGATTCGCTATTAGGATCTTCCATTATTAAAATATCCCTACTAGAATTGGATAAGCTGCGACTAAACCATTCCTTGTGTTGTTTTTCTGTAATAGCTGCTTGGTCAAATGAATTTAATCTAGTCGTGGGATCGTTTCTGCAGTTTAGTAAGAAACTCCAATCTTCAAAAACAGCAGGTCTTAAGTACATATAAAATCATCTTTATTGTAAATTTTATCAGAAACCCTGCCAATTGTCAAGTCAAAATTTCTTGCAGGCACGTTTCCAGTCAGGAAGGGTCTTTTTGTTGTGATATTCTCAGTGGTGAATGCTTCGCCTTTTCTTATCTCCGTCTTTGCTACCACGGACCTCATTGCATTTTTGAATTTAATTTCCGAATTAGATAATTCGTTTGATTTTTTTAACTCTAATGATTTTTCTGAAAATTTTATATATTCAATCATTTGGTTTAATTCGCTTGGTTCTAGTGCGAACGAGTGGTCTGGTCCAGGCAAGTTCTTGCTTAATGTAAAATGTTTTTCTATAATTTTTGCGCCAGCAGCAACAGCTAGAGCTGGAGTAAGTGGACTCTCTGTATGGTCAGATAGCCCCCACTTGTGGCGACTGTCTTGAGATAAACGCCTTACGATGCCAATACCTGCGTCTTCTATTGGGGTTGGGTATGCGTTGTTACAGTGCATGAAGCTCAAGCAATTACCATATTTATTGGAAATGTCAAAAATTCTATCGATAAAACTCATTTCAAAACCTATACCTAAGGAAATAATAATTGGCAGTCCGGACGAGGCTACCATATCTATAAATCTAAAATCCGTGCATTCAAATCCTGATATTTTTAATCGACTTACGCCTAGATCAACCAACTCTTCTACAGCTTTTTCGTCAAAAGGAGTTGACATGAATTCAATTCCAATATCATCGCAATACTTTTTAAGTTCTTTTTGCCATTCACGCGGAAGCTCTAAATCCCTGATGAGTTTATTTATGTCTTTATATCCTGCGAAGTCTGGAGTGTTTTTACTGTATAGAGTTTCCGAGGAGTATGTTTGGAATTTACAGGCAGAAGCGCCTGCCTTAAACGCGACATCGATCAGGGACTTAGCTTGATCAAAATTTCTATTGTGATTTGACCCAGCCTCAGCTATCACAAAAGTGTTCATTCTAATTGATCATTATGGAGTCCGCCCACATTTCGATAATGGGTGGTTCTTCGATTTTGTATAATGGAAGGTTTATTATATTTTTATGTATACTTTCTGAGTTTTTAAGTTTAGCCTTAGAGTTGAAGTATTTAGTTTTGTGGAGTAGTGGATAATGCGTTGACGTTGGGTACAGTTTTTTGATTTTATTTCTATTATTATCGTCAGCTATTATTGTAGAGAAGTAGTAAGAGCTATTTTCGTCGTGATCAATTAGTCTTGAGTTAAACAATATGTCGTCAAAAACCGCAGTCCTTGACTTGATTAAATTAAAATTATGTTTTCTTGTTTTTAATCTATCTGCGTGTGTCTTTAGACTTTCGATAGCTAGACAAGAGTTCAAATCGTTCATGTAAAATTTAAAGCCAGACTGAACTATGTCGTAAGAATTTTTAGTGTTTTTCCTTCCGAAGTTTCTGTAGCAATTAAAGAAGTCTCTAGCTTTTTTGCAGTCGGTACTAATCATACCACCGTCACTTGAGCAGATTGGCTTATACGGATGAAACGAAAAGAAAGTAAAGTCAGATTTTATTTTTGGAGTAACACAATGAGCGGAATCAACAACCAACGTTTCGTCACCTTTTAATTTTAGGTTAGGTATTTGGCTGACACCGCCATATAAAACTGGCATTACAACCGAATGATTCTGGCTATTGTTTGATCTTTTGTATAGATAATCATCAAAATCAAAAAGCAAATTATCATCAACATCCACGAATATTATATTGTGACCTAGGTGTTGGGCAGCCCAAGCTGGCGAGACGAAGCCGATAGATGGAGTATATACATCGCAGGGTCCGTGGATAGATTTTAGATATTCGAAAATCATAAATGCAGCGGAACTCGCAGAGCTTGTTGATACATTATATTGTTTGCCAGATTTATTCTTGAAGAGTTTCTCTAGTTTAGACGATAGCGGACCAAAACCTATGTCCCCACTCTCTATTAACTTAGAGGCTAGCATGGTTTCTTTAGCGGAGAAGTTGCTGTTGAATAGTTTCATGAGATTCCCGATTTTATTAAGGATATTAATGTTTCGGTGTTGCTTTCGACCCACAGTTTTGAGTTAAAGTGAGGGCCGGTGTATTTCTCGAAATCTTGGTGTTTTTTGTTTGTGTACTGTGGTCGTATTTGTAGTAAATTTATGTTTGGAACCCTGTAGGTAAAGGGGATCTCCGTGATTGAAAGCATATCTTCATGCAATTTCTCTCCAGGCCTTAAGCCTGATATTTTTGTAATAGACTTCTTTTGTAGTATTTCTTCTAGGGCAGAAATGCAGAGAGGCAGTGTGTAAGAGTTTATTTCTGGTACAAAAACTTCACCACCAAAAGAGTTAACCAACGCATCAATGACTGTATTTACGGCATCATTAAGTGTGAACAGAAATCTAGTCATATCGTTCGAGGTGACGTTAATTGGTTTGTTGTTTTTTATTTTATCAATAAATAAAGGTATGAATGAACCTCGTGAGGCAATTACGTTACCGTATCTAACTGAGGAAAAAATAGTCTTAGAGCCTTGGTTGTGAAAGTCAAAGTTAGTGAAGATTCTCTCTGCTATGAATTTACTACAACCATAGACGTTTACTGGTTCACAGGCCTTATCTGTAGAAATTAAGATGCACTTGCTGACGTTATTAAGTAGTGCCGCTTTCGCCACATTTCTTGAGCCTTCTATGTTTGTTTTTACGCATTCATCTGGAAATATTTCCATGTCATCAATGCGCTTTAAAGCAGCAGCGTGAATTACGTAATCTGGCTTATGAGAAAAGAAAGTTTGGTTGACTTTCTCGAAGTCTCTTATGTCACCAATAACGGTTTCTACCTCTGGGAGTGAGTCTTTGATTGTGGCATGCTTCCCTTCGTCTCTACTGAACACTATTACTCTACAGTTTAATGATTTGAGTTTTTCGCATAAAGCTGACCCCAGAGATCCTGCGCCGCCTGTTATCAGTATAGTTTTATTTTTAAGCGATGTCATTTATTTTTATTTTTTTTATTGATTCTGGGTAGTTGTTGAATTTGGAAACCAATTCTAGTGATACGCCCTTGTTTGAAAACCAGTCATTCCATGAGTTCATTAATCTTAAGTGCATATTTTTCTCTTCGTTGAAGTTGATCCATGGGGCGCTAGAATGCGGGTCGTTTGATATTTTATTGCATTTATTGTTTTCATCCCTGTAGAAATGAGTCTTATTCCCGGATGATTCATTATCGCAACCTATTAGTATGATTCTGGAGAAACCTAAATGCTCACACATATAAAATATTAACTCGGACATGATTCCCGGACCGTATGGTCTTAGATGGATATCACAACCGTTCCAAGCAGACTTTATAAAATTTCCCTCTGATAATACCCATTTGTCTAACTCCCTGTGAGTGCCTTCGTTGGCGCATAATGCTGATAAGCTTCTACCCTTATCCCTCTCCTTGATGTGAAAATATAAATCAAATGGATTACTGGATGGCGCCAAACTTGAAGCTTCGACTATCATTGGTTTTTTTTCTCCATAAGCATAACTTTCCATATTACAACAGTTATATGCGTGAATGTCAACAAAATTCTTAAACAAATTATAAGACTGCTTGATTGCTATAACCCTGTAGGCGCTCAACAACTCCATCATCAAGCCATCGTCATAATCACTAAGGAATGGCGAGCACCCAAGCACGATAGCGGTCTCGCCCTTAAACTTATTACATACGGATTCAATTAGGGCCGATTGATTTTTTAAAACTTTTTCACTTGACATTTTCTTAATTTATGTTATAATGCTTCAAAAGCTTTAGCTATTGAAGC
>JABAYY010000081.1 GCA_018608765.1 Flavobacteriaceae bacterium | reverse complement strand
AGGCACAGATTATAAATTTAGAATTATAGAATTCCTTAAATCTAAAAATATAGAAGTCACAAATTATGGAACAGACTCTGATTCAAGTGTCGATTACCCAGATTTTGTTCATCCCGTTGCAAAAGATGTAGAATCAAAAACATCAACTTACGGTATTCTTATTTGTGGGAGTGCTAATGGAGTGGCAATGACAGCAAATAAGTATGCTAGTGTAAGAGCGGGTATTTGTTGGACAAATGAAATTGTTTCTTTAATACGTCAACATAACAATGCGAATATCCTTTGTATTCCAGCTCGTTTTACTGAAATAGAAGACGTTTTAGTTATGGTTGATACGTTTTTAAAAACTGATTTTGAAGGCGGACGTCATCAAAATAGAATTAATAAAATACAACCTTGCTAACATATAATGGGGCATTCTCATAAGCATACTTCCGATCATACAGGTAGGAACCTTTTAATTTCTATTTTATTAAATAGTGTTATTACGCTTGCCCAAATAATTGGTGGTTTTTTATCTGGAAGTCTTGCGCTTTTAAGCGATGCATTACATAATTTAACAGATGTAATATCACTTGTTATTTCTTATATAGCAGCGAGATTATCAAAGAAAAAAGCAACTATTTCAAGAACTTTTGGATATAAACGTGCCGAAATTATCGCAGCTTTTGTTAATGCTTCTTCTCTAATTATTATTGCTATATATTTAATGTTTGAAGCTGTAAAACGTTTCTTTAATCCTCAAACAATAGAGCCTGATTTAGTTATAGGGCTCTCAATTTTAGGGATTGTTTTTAATGGTCTTAGTGTTTTGTTATTAAAAAAAGACAGTGCTCATAGTATAAATATTCGTTCTGCATATTTACACCTATTAACAGATATGCTTGCTAGTATTGCAGTGTTGATAGGAGGGCTTTTAATGAGGTTCTATCAAATTTATTGGGTAGATGCAGCTTTAACAATTGCGATTGCAGTGTATCTAGTTGTAGTTGGCTATAACTTACTTAAAGAGTCTTTTCACATTCTTATGTTATTTACCCCAAAACATATTAAAATAGATGCTATTGTTGAAGAAGTAAATAAGTTAGAACATATAAATAATATTCATCACATTCATGTATGGCAGTTAAATGAAACAGAAATTCATTTAGAAGCGCATATTGATTTTAATGTAGATTTAAAATTCTCAGAATTTAATACAATTCTTAAAACTATAGAAACCACCCTTTTCCAAAAATTCAATATTAACCACTTTAATATACAACCAGAGTTTGGGAGTTCAGATCCTAAAACTATAATTATTCAAGATTAAATTATGCTAGATATATCTGTCAAAACGTTCGATCAATTATCTTTAGAGGAACTCTATTTTTTATTACAATTAAGAAGTGAAGTTTTTGTGGTGGAGCAAGATTGTGTATATCAAGATGTCGATGGAAAGGACCAAAAAGCACTACATGTTATTGGTAAAAAGGATACTTCTATTATCGCTTATACGCGGATTTTTAAGCCCGGCGATTATTTTAAAGAAGCCAGTATAGGTCGTGTAGTTGTCTCAGAAAAAGAACGCCATCTAAAGTATGGACATCAACTAATGACAGCATCTATAAACGCTGTTGAAACTACTTTTGAAACAAAAGAAATAAAGCTCTCAGCACAAAAATATTTAGAAAAATTCTATAATAATCTAGGATTTAAAACAACAGGTGAATCTTACTTAGAAGACGGAATTCCACACATTGCGATGGTTAAAGTTTAATTTCTCTTCGAAATTGAGGTGATTTTAATTTCTACTCGTTTATCGTACTTCATTGCTTTTCCAAGCGGGTACTTGTTTTTTAGACCCACATAACGCATTCGGGTTCTTTTAACCCCTTTTTGAACCAAGTAATCATATATATATTTAGCCCTTGCTAAAGATAAGTTTCGTTTTCCAGTCTTTCTATCTACAGCATCTCTTGCGTTTTTTGTACAACAAACATGGCCTTCTATCGTGAAATAGATATCGTCTCTTTCTCTCAATGCATCCGCCATCATTTCTAGGACGGGTACAGATTCTTCTACGATATAACTATAACCTGTTTTAAATAAAATATTCTCAAGGGTTATTTTATCTCCAACCTTTAACTTATCATTCAAAAAACGATATTCTTTTTCTTCTTTAACAACCCCCTTTGTTTCTGTAATCTTATACACTACGTTGATCTCAACTTTTCGGTTTAAACCTCTTATAATATTTAGATTATCAGAAGAAATAACACGCAATAATACCTCTCCTTTTCCATCAACATTACTAATAAGGTTGTCGTCCACCCCGAATCCTGAAAATATTTTTTTAATAGCATTAGCCCTGTCCTGGGATAATATTAAATTGTAAGAATCACTACCGCGATCGTCACAAAATCCGTAAATAGCAATACGTTCTATTTCAATATCTTTCAGACTTTGAATAAACAACACCAGTCGGTTTGTTTCTATTTCCGGCACCTCATATTGACCAGTCTCAAAATATACGACGTGTGTATTTCCTGTTTGCGCTTGCGCTACGGTTATTAATAAAAACAATAAAAAAACAATCTTTTTCATCTTATTTTCAATTCTTAAATGTCGATATACATCTGTTTACCTTAATATATTTTTATAGAGTTCACTATCATTTATAATTTCTTGCGCCTTAAACACCTCGTTGTTTGTAGCAAGAAAATACGTGTACATTCCCTCCCTGTAAAAATAGCGTTTTATTATTTCTCCTTCCAAAGTGGCATTGATATCATTTTTAAAAGCCTCAATTAACTCCATTTTGGTCGTCTGAACAGATGCTTCTAAGTCTTCCAAACCTCGTTCCATCGCCCTAAAACCCTCTTCACTTAGTGTGTTTTTTAATTGATCAATAGCTTCTTGAGCGTCACTTATATTACTGTATTTTTTATCAAGACTCATTTTTTTAAAACGCTCAAAATCTTTTTTATCCAAGCGGAAGCTTTCCATATCACCAACGGTATTGTTATGAAAATATTGATTTGAGTAATCAAACACCAAGGAACTTTTTAAAAGCTTCTCTATGAACTTATTGGGCTTCTCTTTCCCAACGATTATATCAGGCTCAATTCCTCCACCATCATATACCGTCCTACCATTTGTAGTTTTAAAGGCAGTGTACTGGTTTTTATCATATCGAACAGCAGACCCATCCTTTTTTCGATTTCTATAGTCTAGGGCTTGAATACAACGCCCAGAGGGTGTGTAGTAACGAGAGATAGTTACTTTTAATTGCGATCCGTAAGGCAAGGGTTTAGGTCTTTGCACCAAACCTTTTCCAAAACTCCTTTTTCCAACAATGACAGCACGGTCTAAATCCTGAAGCGCCCCCGCCACAATTTCACTAGCAGAAGCACTGTTTTGGTTTATTAAAACAACCAATGGAATTTCTAAACTCAACGGTTGTTTCTGAGTTTCAAATGTCTGGTTGTAAGTTTCAACGTTCGATTTTGTTGACACCACCAACTGCCCTTTAGGAACAAATAAATTTACAATTTTAACCGCTTCGTGAAGTAACCCCCCCGGATTGTTTCTCAAATCTAAAACAACCCCTTTTGCTTCATCTATAAGCATCAATTTCAGTGCGCCTTCTACTTCCTTAGAAGCTGTTTTTGTAAAACGATCTAAAGCAATATAGCCAATGCCATTTGACAACAGTTTAGAAACTGGAACCGCCTTTGGTTTTACATCTCCTCTAGATACAACTATATCAGTCGCTTTATCATCACGAAGGTATGTTAAGGACACTTTTGTGTTTTTTTTCCCATTCAAAAATTGGGTCGCACTTTCTTTTAAATCACTCACCGCGAGCCCATCAATCTTAATAATTTCGTCCCCCGATTTTAACCCTACCTTATCCGCAGGTAAATCTTTATAAACCTCAACAACAACTAATTTATTCTCTGACGTATTAATGGTTGCTCCAATTCCAACATAAGCTCCTGATTGATACATTCGAGCCCTTTCTACATCCTGCTCGTTCATATAAGTTGTGTAAGGGTCTAACTCTTTCAGCATCTGATTGACACTTTCTTGCATTAAATCAGCGGGGTTTGTTTCATCCACATAATTCATGTTAACCTCCTTAAACAGGGTAGTGAAAATATCCAACTGCTTAGCAATTTCAAAATAATCGTTTTTATAAGCTGTGGTCGAGATAAAAACCAACGCTATAATTCCCAGTAATATTCCTCTTTTTTTAAGGCTAAAGTTCATGCGCTTCTTTTTTATTAAAACGTTTTATTAGAAATTCAAACTGCTCTTTTAGTTGAGGTGAGTTGGGCATTTCTTTTCCAACATATAAAACCATTAAACAGAATTTCGATTCCATTTTTTCTAGTGTCATAGCGAGTTGTTTTTCTACAGCCACCCTTAAAAGGCGTTTAATTCGGTTGCGATCCACCGCATTTTTAAAATGTTTTTTGCTCACAGAAACCCCCACCAAATGTTTGTCACCACCTTTTAAATACACCATTCTTAAAGGAAATGCCCCCACCGAAACTCCAGTAATGAACAACTGCTCTATTTGCTTTTTTCCTTTTAAACGTTCCATTTATTATAATACTATAAGCTGATTGTTTTCTTTGTTTACATCTGCCGTTTCTTTGTTTACATCCACGGTAATAGACCCAATTTTTGATGGATCTACATCTACAGAAAAACGATATTCTGGGTGTGCCCAAGCCCAATCTTTTAATAATACCTCATTACTCGTAAGTGGTTTTTCACCCCGCATCATCTGTAAAGGTATGTAATAATTTATAGCGCTCCCATCTTTCATCAGCACTTGTACCTCTACAGGCATTGGCATTAGTCCAATGCGCTCCAACGTCACAACTGATTGCCCCTCAAAAGCAATCACCTCTTTAACTCCGTAATCAATTGTATTGGTGGTTTGCGTCCAATCGGTCAAAAACCATTCCAATTCCAAACCAGAAGTTTTTTCGGCACAACGGATAAAGTCGTTTGGAGTCGGATGTTTAAACGCCCAATCCTCAAAATATTTTTTTAAGGTTTCCCAAAAATTTTCCTCCCCTATAATATATCGTAATTGTGCCAACACCAATGCACCCTTACTGTATGTTGAGATGCTATACGCAGTATTGTAAGCAAATCGGTCTGCGTGCGTACTCATGGGTTGCTCTTTACCGCTTAGCGCGAGATTGTAATAGCGATCGAAATTGCGTTTCATAGGCTCAGTGGTCTTTACGCCAAAAATTTCATTTTCAATAAACGTACATGTGTACTCCGCGAAGCCCTCATCGAGCCATGGGTGTTTACTTTCGTTTGAAGCCATTAAAAACTGAAACCAGGTGTGTCCAATTTCATGGGCCGTTACTCCCACCAAGCTTTCAAAACTGCGTTCTCCCGTAATAAGTGTACACATGCCGTATTCCATACCGCCATCACCCCCTTGAATCACGGAGTATTGTTCATAAGGATATTTTCCAACGTTGTTGCTGTAGTATTGCATTATCTCACTTGTTGGTTCTTGTAGGTCTTTCCACCTTTTTTTGAATTCACGTTTTAAAGACTTTTTGTACAAAAAATGTAACAACGGTCCGTCCGGAACTTGTAGGGTGTCATGAACAAACATAGGGTCTGCAGCCCATGTAAAATCATGAACATTTGGAGCTACAAAATGCCACGTTAACAAATCGGTCTTGTTTTTTGTTTCTTTAGTTCCATAACCATGCCCAATCTCAGTAGGGTTTTGTAAGTACCCTGTCCCACCAACTGTATAGCTTTTATCTAGGGTTAGTTTCACATCAAAATCGCCCCATACTCCATGAAATTCTCTTCCAATATAAGGGTCGGCATGCCAGCCCTCAAAATCATATTCTGCCATTTTTGGGTACCACTGCGCCATAGAGAGCGCTACACCTTCTTTACTGTTTTTTCCTGCTCTACGAATAACAGGCGGTATTTGCCCTTCAAAAGTCATTTCAAACAACGCGGACTCTCCTGATTTGATAGGCGTGTTTAATTGAACTTCCAACACGGTTCCAGCCACAGTATACTCTAATGGAACACTATTTTGGGTCAAGCTAACAACGTTTAGAAATCCAAAATCTTCTTTTTTAAGTTTACTAATTCGATCTTCAACTCTTGAATCTGCATCTGCAATAGTAAGGGAACGTACATCCATTTCACTGCCAGGCTGAAAAGCATTGTAAAATAAATGATAAAACACGCGCCCCAAATCATCTGGAGAGTTGTTGGTATAAATTAGTTTTTGAGTTCCCCCATAATTGAAGGTATTCACATCAATTTTTACGTCCATCTCGTAGTCCACATGTTGTTGCCAGTACTCAAAATTATTTTGACCGTATAGGGAATTTAATCCCAATAATAATGCAAGTAAGTAAAATGTATGTTTCATATTAGTATATATTATTTAGATAGTTTTGATGCCATTATCAAAGCGTTGTAAGCGTTGATTATTTTCCCAGATTTTGATAATTCAGAAAACGGCTTCGTAGTTCCGTCTCCAAGAGACATCTTTTTGTTGATAGCGATTCCTGATGTGATGAGTATTTGTTTTACTTGAGCAGCGCTGAGGTTTGGATATTGTGAAAAGATCAAAGCAGCCACACCCGCCACTAAAGGAGCTGCCATAGAGGTGCCACTTGCAAATTCGTAGCTTTCTTTTGGATAGGTTGAATAAATTTGAGAACCAGGTGCAAAAACATCTACAGTACTTTTCCCATAGTTTGAATAGCTAGCAACCAAGGAAGAACCATATTTAGGACCATTTGAGCCGACCTTCAAAAAGGTGTTTGAAACCTCAGTTCCATTGTTTATTTGATCATTTGGGAAGTAATTTTTCAGATCGGTGTTTTTACCATCATTTCCTGAAGCCGCTACAATTAACACATCGTTTTCAGCAGCATAAGCAATAGCATTTCTTACCCAATCGCTGTGAGGTGAAAAGCTTTTTCCAAAACTCATATTAATCACTTTAGCACCATTATCAACGGCGTAATACACACCTAAAGCGACATCCTTATCGTATTCGTCGCCGCTTGGTGTGTTGCGGATTGCCATAATTTTTACATTATTAGCAGCACCATTTATGCCGATACCATTGTTGCGTTTAGCAGCGATTATCCCAGAAACGTGCGTTCCATGAGTGCGACCATTTTTCGCCCTGACATCACTATTTCCATAGTTCCGGTCATTTAAGTCATTGGGATTATCTCCAACAATTTTTCTTCCATCAAAACCTATATTGAGTTTATAGTCCAAGCGCTCATTAAACGCTTTTAAACCAGTTTTTAAATCTTTCATCAGAGCCTCAACACTATCAAACCCAAAACCGTAGGACTGCTTAATGATCCTAGCATGTTTAAGTAGATCCCAGTCAGTTGTAAAGATTCCATCAACATCTTCTTTGGTATAGTGCGTCTTTTTTAGATACTTTGCTACTGCAGCATCTGATGTTGTCAACTGTGTTAAGATTTCATCGTATTGCTTCTTGTTTTTATTGGTCTTTTCGTATTCTTTAGAGAGCAGCTCTTTCGCTTCCGTAAATCGTGGGTTGCTTGTGTCGCCACTTGCTACCAACCTTACGTATTCTAATTGTTCATTGCTTGCATTTCCCAAAAAATTCCAACCATTAACATCGTCAATATAGCCATTAGCGTCATCGTCTTTTCCATTGTTTGGTATTTCACCTGAATTGACCCAGATATTCTCTTTAAGATCTTCATGATCAATATCGATTCCAGAGTCAATAACCGCCACAATAATGGTTTTACTTTTAGGCTTCACCAGTTCTTTGTAGGCCCTCTGTAAACTAACACCGGGAATTGTATCCGTTTTGAGATCCAAATGACTCCATTCTTTTTCTTCGGCATCAGTAAGTTCTATTGCTTTAAGAGGCGTTAAATCAATATTCCCAATAGGAGTTGATAAGACAGCAGATCGAGATCCGCAACTTAAGATCAAGAATACCCCTAAAAAATAGGTGAATTTTAGAAACTGTTTGTGTAGGGCTTGTTTCATCTTTTTGGGATTAAAATAGATTATTAAAATCGTGAATATCACCGAGACGCACTCCTTTTTCGGTATGCTTGACAGTAATTAATTCGTTGTGCGCGTCATGCTCCAAAAATAAAAAATAATTTTTATCTGCAGCCAGTTTTAAAAAACGCTCTTTTTCATCTAAGGTTAGTAAAGGTCTTGTGTCGTATCCCATCACAAACGGCAGGGAGATATGCCCAACGGTTGGTAGTAAATCCGCCATAAAACATATGGTTTTTCCTTTGTAAGAAATCATAGGTATCATTTGTTTGTCCGTGTGACCGTTTGCAAAAAACACATCAAATCCCAAATTAGTGTTGTGTAATATATCTCCGTTAGGAACAGTGAGGTGTTTCAAGTGCCCACTAGCTTTTACAGGCCTAATATTTTCAGACAAAAATGAAGCACTCTCTCTCTTGTTTGGATTTATTGCCCACTTCCAGTGGTCCTCATTACTCCAAAAAGTAGCATTTTTAAAGGCAATTTCATAGCCTGTTTTATCAGAATTCCACTGCACACAACCGCCACAATGATCAAAATGTAAGTGAGTCAAAAACACATCCGTGACATCATCTTTACAAAACCCGTGCGAAGCAAGTGCCCCATCCAATGTGTGTGTTCCCCAGCGGTAATAGTAATTAAAAAACTTATCACTTTGCTTGGTCCCCATTCCTGTATCTATCAAAATCAAACGGTTTCCATCTTCAATTAATAAACAGCGAGACGCTATGTCAATCATGTTATTTTCGTCGGCAGGGTTTGTCTTACTCCAAATAGATTTTGGAACCACACCAAACATCGCGCCACCGTCTAACTTAAAATTACCAACATTGATGGGGTATAGTTTCATGTTAAACCTTGTTTATGATTGCGTTTAGTCGAACCCCAAAGTCTAGTAATGCTTTAATCTCCTTAATACTTGCGATGCGTTCTTTGCTAAAAACCAACAAACCATCTTTACTAGATTCTATATGATAATAGGCATTGCTTTCAAAAAACAGCACAAGTTCATCTGTAAAAAGCGTTTTGATAGCGCGCGCATTTTCGCCTCTTAAATAAAATCGGTTAGAAAAATCAGCATGGTTTTTAATAGCAATATCCCTATATCCCGCCAATGCATACAGCCGCTCTAGCAACCCCTCTTTGTCTAATGTAAACGCCGGAACACTCGAAGATGTTTTGATGTAAAGCATGGTGGATCGCACAACTTCCTTGGCGATAAACTCACCTTCAGAATACGTAATGTCAAATAAACGGCAGGGGTTGTTTTTTGCTGAAAGTTGATTAAAAACATGCTCCACCTTTTTTGTTTTAAAGTAAATGAAGTTTTCTAAAAACAGACTGCTTTTGCGCTTTAAGGGGTCAAACTTTAATTCAAAATCACCCGCTACTAATTCAAGGTTTTTTTGACGTTTTGTTTTATTGTTTGGAATAATGTTTTGAAGTGGTAACAAGCGCCTCAAAGCAAAAGGATGTTCGGATTTTGTCCCTAAAATATCTAAGCCTATCACACCTATATTACCTCCTTTTTTATGAAACAACTCTTGATAGTCATGGACGTTTTCCATAACAGAATGATCCACAAAACCACACAATGAAAAATCCAAAATAACATCACTTTTTTCAGGAATTGCCTCTAATTTACTCTTCAGGATGTTGAAATTCAGAAAACTACAGAAATGTTTCACACTAATGAAATAGTTTCCATTTTCCTCTTTGAACATTAAAACATTAGGCTTTAGAATATTTTTTATAAATAAACTAAGACTTTTTGTGACTACAATATGAATAATAAACGTCGCAATCAACCCAGCGATAATACCAGAAATCAATCCAACTTTTAAGGTTACAAAAAGTGTGGCAAAGAATATGATTAGCTGTTCTTTACCTATCGTAAAAATTCGCCGGACAACGTCTGGCGATGCTAATTTATAGCCTGTATACACAAGTATCGCCATCAAAGCGGTGAGTGGAATTCTTGTGAGTTCGGTACTAAAAAGCACAATAAATACAACCAAAAATAAGGCATGAAACAAGTTGGACGAACGATTACTTCCGCCGTTGTTTACATTGACAGAGCTTCTTGCAATAACAGTAACAACATTTAATCCACCCAAAAACCCACTTACGACAGTTGCCAGTCCAAGAGCTTTAATGTCCTTGTTTACGTTGGAGCGTCTTTTAAGAACATCTAATTTATCAACAGCCTTAATGCTTAACAACGACTCGATACTAGCAATTAACGTCAAAGCCACGACGCTTGACCAAAATGAGAGCGTCCCTACCATGTCAAAGTTGGGTGTTGGAATGTCCGTTATTATTTCTTGAATATTTGGAATTCCAGGAATCATGTAGGCGTCCGAAATAGGATTCGTCGTTTTTAGGATAAACTCATAATAATAACTAAACCCAACAGACACAATTACAATCCACATGGGTGCAGGAATCAGTTGCAGATATTTGTTTCGAATCTTTGAATAAAAAACCATGATAGCCAAGCTTAAAATTCCCGCAACCGCCGCATAAATTAATCCCTTGTCTTGATAATTAAAGACCGCAATCAAAGTATTAGGTATTTCTAACAAATAATCAATCCCGCTTTCTCTAACAATTTTATTTCCAAGCATTATATGGAATTGCTTTCCTAAAATAATAAGCCCAATCGCTGCTAACATCCCCTGAATTGCTGAGGACGGAAAGTAGTCTGCCAACTTCCCGAGCCTTAAAAAGCCAAGGATTACTAAGATTACACCAGAGCAGATAATTGCGGCGTAAGTAGCGGTGAGTCCAAGCGTTGTAATCGCTACCAACACAACCCCTACCAGGCCGTTTCCTGGCCCAGAAATAGTCACATGGCTTCCACCTAAAATAGAGACAATAATACCGCCAACGATTGCTGTGATAACCCCAGCAATAGGGGGCGCCTCACTAGCCATGGCCAACCCCAAGCCTAATGGAAGGGCGATTAGACTGACGACTAAGCCAGAAAACATATTTTTTGGAAGGTTTTTTATAAACCCAACAAATGAAGTTTCTTTTGTTCTCATTGTACAATTAATACATCGGTTGGTAATTCAGTTAAAATGTGTTCGATATCGTGTGGAAATAAGCGGTCCCAAAACGTCATTTTAGATGGTGCATTCATTACTAATAAATCTGCCCGTGCTACTTGTGCGTAATGCCCTATAGAATACCCTCGTTTCCCAAAAATTGGCTGGGATTTTATAGTCATATCTTTTGTATAATTAGCAGGAATCGTATCTAACACTACCTTAACACGCGCTTCTTCTCTTAAACGCAATCGTTCTTTGATGATAGTTGACTTTCTGAGGGATTTATCGTCATCAACATTCACACTCACTTCTTCCTGATCAATTTCTTCAACTACTGTAATTTTATCCGCCCCTAATTTGTGGCCTACTAAAAATGCAGTTGTGACAGTTTCTTTTGTTTTTGGGTCTTTTAGGCCGTTGACAACAATATGCTTACAGGGGATACGCTCTATTGAAGGGTTGATCAAAAGAAGTACAGAGCATTTTGCCTGTCGCGTAATTTTCCGAGCGATAGACCCGAGGTAGTATTTAAGAAAATTCTCTTTTTTGAGCGCTCCAATAATGAGTAAGTCTACTTTTTTTTCTTCTGTAGAACCTAGAATTACGGTCACAGGGTCTCCAGATTTGAAAAACAATTCAAACTCCAAGCCTTTACTTTCAAATGGGCTTAAAAACTTTAAGAAAGAGCTTGATTTTTTTTCAGAAGCTTCGCCGACATGGATTAGCACTAATTTACTGCCAAAACACAACGCTAAACGTGCCGCCTCATTAATATTAGCCTCTAGGTTAGGAGAAAAAGTAACTCCAATCCCGATCGTTTTAAATGTAATAGCGCTCAATCAATTTTATGTTTAAAGATTATCCTGAAATATAAGACTTTCTTTAAAAATATAAAAACCTAAAATTAGTTTAATCGTTAAGCTTTAGGACAGCCATAAATGCCTCTTGTGGGATTTCAACACTCCCTACTTGACGCATACGTTTTTTACCTTTTTTCTGATTTTCTAAAAGCTTTCGTTTTCTGGATATATCTCCACCGTAACACTTGGCGGTGACATCCTTACGGACGGCTTTTACGGTCTCTCTCGAAATAATTTTCGCACCAATTGCAGCCTGAATAGGAATATCAAACTGTTGTCTCGGAATAAGCTCTTTTAGTTTGGCACACATTTTTTTACCAATAGTCACCGAATTATCTATGTGGATTAGAGCCGAAAGCGCATCTACAGTTTGTCCGTTTAGTAACACATCAACCCTGACGAGTTTTGAAACTCGCATCCCGATAGGTGAATAATCAAACGATGCATAGCCTTTAGAAACAGTTTTTAATCGGTCATAAAAATCAAATACAATTTCAGCTAATGGCATATCAAAGGTTAACTCTACACGTTCTGGCGTTAAGTAATTTTGGCTTGTAATTTGTCCACGTTTTTCAATACATAACGACATGACATTTCCAACAAAATCAGACTTTGTAATGATAGAAGCCTTAATGTAAGGCTCCTCAATTCGGTCCAGTCCAGATGGATCTGGTAAATCTGTTGGATTGTTGAGTATTACAACGGTATCAGGATCTTTTCTGGTAAAAGCGTGGTAAGACACATTGGGAACGGTTGTTATTACCGTCATATTAAATTCACGTTCTAAGCGTTCCTGGATAATTTCTAAATGCAACATTCCTAAAAATCCACATCTAAATCCAAACCCTAAGGCAGCGGAACTTTCAGCTTGAAATACCAAGGAAGCGTCGTTCAGTTGGAGTTTTTCCATAGAGGCACGCAATTCTTCGTATTCTTCGGTATCTACAGGATACAATCCTGCAAAAACCATTGGCTTCACATCTTCAAACCCTTCGACTGCTTCGGTTGTTGGGTATTTTGCATCTGTAATGGTATCCCCAACTTTAACTTCGCGAGCATCTTTTATGCCTGTTATTAGGTATCCAACATCGCCGGTTTTAATTTCTTTTTTTGGTGTTTGGGTTAGATTCAGTGTTCCCACCTCATCGGCTCCATATACTTTTCCAGTGGCTATAAATTTTACCTGTTGGTTTTTTTTAATACTCCCATTAACGATTTTAAAATACGTTTCAACCCCTCTAAACGAGTTGTAAACGGAATCAAAAACAAGCGCTTGTAAAGGAGCTTCAGGATCCCCTTTTGGTGGTGGAATCGTTTCTATTATAGCCGTTAAAATTGCTTCAATTCCAATACCTGTTTTAGCACTTGCAGGAATGACTTCTGAAGGATCACACCCCAGAAGCTCCACAATATCATCTGTCACCTCTTCGGGGTTTGCACTTGGTAAATCAACTTTATTTAAAACGGGAATAATTTCTAAATCATTTTCCAGTGCCAAGTATAAGTTTGAAATGGTTTGTGCTTGTATGCTTTGTGCGGCATCGACAATCAATAGCGCCCCTTCACAAGCAGCAATCGATCGAGAGACCTCATAGCTAAAATCAACATGACCAGGAGTGTCAATTAAATTTAAAGTGTATTCTTGCCCTTTATAGGTGTAGTCCATTTGAATTGCATGCGACTTGATCGTAATTCCGCGTTCGCGTTCCAAATCCATCGAGTCGAGTAATTGGCTTTGCTTTTCGCGCTCAGTAACTGCTCCAGTAAAGTCCAACAAACGATCTGCCAAGGTGCTTTTACCGTGGTCAATATGGGCGATGATACAAAAGTTTCTAATATGCTTCATTTACTCTAGTTCAAGATGCGTTGTATGCAAAGGCAAAAGTAATCAAATTTACCACACAATATTCAGATTAATTAATGACGGTCAATGAGGGATTGAATCCGTTTGATTGTTTCGGTTTTTCCTATCAGATAGATGATGTCAAAAACATCAACACCCTCTAGTGCGCCTACAAGCGCCACCCTTAATGGCATCATTATTTTCCCAAAGCCGATTTCGTTTTTGGTGATCCATCCTTTTACGGCGGCTTGAAGGGTGTCTACACTAGTGTCGTCAGCGGCTTCAAGTTCGCTAATTAGTTGAATCATTAAATCTTTAGAATGTTCTTTCCAGGCTTTTTTAAGTGCTGCCTCTGCGAAATTTTCAGGGGCCTCAAAAAAGTAATGACTCAATCCCCAAAACTCTGATGGGAAGGTTGCGCGTTCTTTGATGAGGTTTACAGTAAGCTCTACATAACCAGGGTCAATAGACTCAAGCCCTGGCGTTGTGTTTATAAATGTTTCGGTTAATGTTTCAACTGTTGCCTTTTGCATGTATTGGTGGTTAAACCATTTTGTCTTATCTGGGTCAAAGCGTGCGCCGGCCTTATTGACATTTTTTAAATCAAAGGCTTCAACGAGTTCACTTAATGAAAAAAGTTCTTGTTCTGTACCAGGATTCCAGCCTAAGAAAGCTAAGAAATTGACCACAGCTTCCGGAAAGTAGCCGCTTTCTTTGTAGCCTTTTGACACACTGTTGGTTGCAGAATCTTCCCAATTTAATGGAAATACTGGAAATCCTAGCTTATCGCCATCGCGCTTGCTTAGCTTTCCTTTTCCCGTTGGTTTTAATATGAGGGGCAAGTGCGCAAATTCAGGTGCTTCCCACCCAAACGCATTGTAAAGTAATTGGTGCAGCGCTAAGGAAGGCAACCACTCTTCTCCACGAATGACGTGTGATATTTTCATTAAATAATCATCTACGACATTGGCAAGGTGATAGGTGGGCATGCCATCTGATTTGAACAATACTTTATCGTCAAGGGTATTGGTGTCAATTTTTATTGTGCCTCTAATCAAGTCGGTAAGCTCCAGAGTTTCATCTTGAGGTGCTAAAAACCGTACGACATAATCCTCGCCATTTGCTATCTTTTCAGCGACTTCTTCTTTGGATAAGACCAATGAATTTATGAGTCTGCCTCGGGTTCTGTTATGCCAGTTATAGATAAAGGTTTTGCCCTTTGCTTCGTGGTTTTTGCGCTCTTCGTCCAGTGCCTCAGCCGTGTCAAAAGCATAATAGGCTTTGTTGTTTTCAATCAGTAAATCTACATATTGCCTGTACAAATGCTTGCGCTCACTTTGTCTGTACGGACCAAAACCACCGTCTTTTCCGGGGCCTTCATCAAAAGGAATGTTGCACCAGTTGAGTGCGTTTGTTATATAGTCTTCAGCACTGTCAACATAGCGTTTTTGATCGGTATCTTCGATACGAAGCACAAAAGTCCCGCCGTGTTTTTTAGCAAATAGATAATTAAAAAGAGCAGTTCGAACTCCTCCAATATGGAGTGGCCCTGTAGGGCTTGGTGCAAATCGTACGCGAATCGGTGTATTCATGGTCTTGTATTAGTGCCACAAAGATAGAATTGCTGAACGCATTCCCCAAAGAAATAGCCGGCGTTTTTGATCTGCTTAAATCAACGAGTATTTAAGAGTTTTTCAAGGCGGGTGTTTTTTTTAAACTTTTGTGTTTAGCTAACGGTTTTGTGTATGAGTAGTAGCGGTTTTATTCGACTACTTTTCGGCTCAAATTATACTATAATTAAATGAAAAACAGTTCGAGTTAGCACTCAATCCGCTATTACTTATACATTGTGTTGTAACCAGTTTATTTGTAGTAAAATCGCTCATCTAATTTATCAACCTTATTCCACACTCCATCAGGAAAGCCTTCTGTATAGATACTTTTTATTTTTTTACCTTCTGTTTTCTGAAAAAATATAGTCTCCAACTCCTTTGAGTTATTTTGCTCGTTATACTCTTCTGTCCAATTTGTTCCACTGTCACTTTTCGGATTATACGCTACGCTACCTCTTGTGTAAAAATTGCTAGTAATATTTTGGCACAGCAACTCTAAATAATTCATATGCTTTTTTATTCTGTTCTTCTACCTCTATAACAGAAGTATATGGAAGCCAATAATCAAGTGGTTGTCCTTGCCAAAAAAGCATAAGGGCTGTTCCTAAATCTGTATTTTTATTCTTCGCTATAATAAATAGATACTTGTAATCTTCATCCCAATTCCAAGAATCGGCTGTGCGGTGTAATTTTAGTGTATCTGAACTAATTTTATCAAAATAATCATCAAAAATTTTTGAATATTTTCTTTCATATTCCTCTTTTGTAATTTTGACTTTTACAGGTTTTGGTCTCATTGCCCGCTTTAAAGCTTTTTGAGAGTTTCCTAAATACGTATTAATAAAAGGTTTTAAAAAAGTAAGTCTTTCGTGAGATTTATCTAAGTTCAAGCCTTGGTCATTATACTTCTTTGCTATTTCATAAAATTCTAATTGTTCTTTTTGCAAATCAATATCATCTGGGGAATAGGCAGAAAAATTACCTTTCTGATAGTAAGCATAACAAAGAAGATAATTCCAGAAGACGTCATTTTCTCCTTTATCAACTTCGCTATTTAAAAGTACTATTGCATCATCATAATGAGATTCATTAATGTAAGCTCTTGCAAAATGCAATTTTATTTCAAAAGGTAAATTATTAGAATTTGATTCAGTGAGTTTTTTTATAATACTCTTGTGCGAATTATTTTTATATAATCTCTCTAATTCTTGAACATCAATGTTCATATTTCCATTATAATCAGTGTTTTGTTCAATAATACATCCCAAATTGGCATGTATTGTGTCACTCTGGTTTCCCAAGGTTCACCTAAAATTCAAATAAAATAATCGCTAAAACTTCGGTTAAGTTGCTTTTGAAGATTTAGACTTGGGATCAAAATCAGTGTTAAACTTATAGTTTTTTTTGAGCTATCCAAAAAAGAGCCCTTTCATATGGATTATTATTGTAATTTTAGTTTCTTAAATCAAACCTCAGTTGAACAGCTTTCAAATTATAGAACAAAAATTAAAACACTTCATCAGGCGCTATTACCTAAGTGCTCTTTTGAAAGGGTTGCTATTGTTTTTTGCGACTGGATTGCTTTACGCATTATTACTTTTGAGTATTGAGCATTTCTTTTGGCTTGGCTCTACCGGTCGCTTGCTTTTGTTTTGGTGTGTTTTTGGTTTTGAAGCTGTGCTGTTTTATGGTTTTATTTTCATCCCCCTCGCTAAGTATTTTAAGATTCAAAAAGGTATTGACTTTGAAACCGCTTCTAAAATTGTCGGAGATCATTTTCCAGAAGTAAAAGACAAACTTTTAAATGTTCTTCAGCTCAATCAACAATCGGAACACACCGAATTTCTTTTAGCAAGTATCGAACAAAAATCTAATAATTTAAGTCTTATTTCCTTCAAAAGTGCCGTTAACTTTTCTGAGAACCTTAAATATTTAAGATATGCGGCAACTCCTGTGCTCATCCTTTTTGTGTGTATCGCATTTGGCAAACAAGCGATTTTTAGCGATAGCCTAAAACGAGTTGTTAATTACAACACCGCTTATTCGCCGCCCGCACCTTTCGAATTTTTTGTCATTAATTCCACTCTCGAAGCTGTCGAAAACACTCCTTTTACTCTAGTCGTCAAAACCGTGGGGTCTGTTGTTCCAGAGTCTGTTCAGATTGTATTTAATCAAGAAGCATATATTTTAAAGCAAACTAAATTAGGGGTTTTTGAGTACGTTTTCTCACAGCCAAAAGTCCCTATAGATTTCAAGTTGGAATCTGCGAAGGTGGTTTCTAAACCCTACCGCCTTAATGTGTTGCCCATCCCAGTCTTGCTGAGCTTTGACATGTATTTGGACTTTCCTTCTTATACAGGAAAGTCAGATCAAAAAATTGTGAATAATGGAAATGCTACAATCCCCGAAGGCACCAAGTTAAAATGGGAGTTGATTACCAAGGCTACAGACTCGGTTGCATTTTCTTATAAAGACAAGCGCTTGTCTTTTGAGATGTCCAACCAAAAATTTCAGTTTAAGAAACAGGTCTTTGAAACGCTAAACTACACCATCCAAACAAGTAACGACAAGCTCAAAAACTATGAAAACCTTTCGTTTTCATTACAAACAATCAAAGACCAGATGCCCGCTATAAAGGTTGAAATGAAACAAGATTCTACTTATCAGGCTTCTCTTTATTTTTATGGTCAAATCTCAGATGACTATGGGATTAACGCATTAAAGCTCTTTTATTATCCTGTCTCAGATATAACCAATATTAAGGAATTTGTTTTACCTTCTAATGCCACAACTTTTCAAGAGTTTACACAGATATTTCCGTCTAACTTAGAGCTTATAGACGATACGGCGTACGCGCTCTATTTTGAAGTTTTCGACAATGATCCCTTTCATAAAAACAAATCCAATAGAAGCCGCGTTTTTAACTATAACTCAAAGAGTGAAGACACTATTCAAGAGCTTCAATTAGAAGAGCAAAGCGAACTCACTACTGCGTTTCAAAAAGCATTGAACACCCTGTCTGAACAAGACAAGAATCTCAATGAAATTTCTCAAAACCAAAAAGAAAAGGAACAACTTAATTTTAGCGATCAACAAAAATTAAAATCTTTTTTAGAACGCCAGCAGGCGCAAGATAAGCTGTTAAAAGACTTCAATAAAAAAATGAAGGAGAATCTAAATCAGTTCGAAAAATCCAAAGAAAAAGATCCTTTTAAGGAGCAACTGGAAAAGAGGCTTGAAGCACAAAAAGAAGCTTTAGAAAAGGACGAAAAACTATTGGAGGAATTAAAAAAAATCACAGAGAAAATTAATAAAGAAGACTTGGCCGAAAAATTAGAAAAAATGGCAAAGCAAAACAAAAACAAACAACGCAGCTTAGAACAGTTGTTGGAGTTAACAAAGCGCTATTATGTGTCCAAAAAAGCAGAGCAGCTTCAAAACACCTTAGACGAACTATCTAAAGAACAGTTGCAATTAGCCGAAGAATCCGAAGATAAAAACACCAAAGCAGCTCAAGACCAGCTAAGCAAAGAATTTAAGGAGCTAACCGAAGCGCTAGAAAAGTTAAGAAAAGACAATGACGCTTTGTCCAAACCCCTTGAGCTCCCTGACGACTCAAACTTAGAAGATTCAATTGAGAGGGATCAAGAGAATGCAAGCGATAATTTAGGAGACAAAGAAGAATCCTCCGATCCTCAAGATCAAAATGAAAAACTCTCTAAAGCTCAAAAAAGCCAAAAGAAAGCAGCTCAAAAAATGCAACAGATGGGTCAGAAAATGGCTCAACAAATGAGTGGTGGTGGCGGTCAGCAAATGAGTGAAGACATTGAAGTACTTCGTCAAATTTTGGATAATTTATTATTATTTTCGTTTGATCAAGAAGCCCTTATGAAGCGTTTTCAGTCTTCCACGACAAACACTACAGGGCATGCAAAGCGTCTTGTAAGGCAAAGTAATTTACGCGAACACTTTGAACATGTTGATGACAGTCTGTTCTCTTTGTCATTACGTCAACCTATGATTTCTGAGTCCATCAACAAAGAGATCACAGAAGTTTTTTTTAATATTGACAAGAGTCTTGAGCTCCTCTCAGAAAACAGTTTCCGAGAAGCAATAGGTACCCAGCAATTTACTGTTACAGCCACTAATAAACTAGCTGACATGCTAAGCAATACCCTAGATAATATGGAAATGCAGATGCAAATGGCACCCGGACAAGGTAAAGGCGAAATGCAACTCCCCGACATTATTATGAGTCAAGAAGCATTGAGCAAGCAAATGGAAAAACAGCTCGGTAAAAAAGGTGAAAACCCCGAAGGAGATCAAGAGGGTTCAGAAAAAGGAGAAGGAGAGTCTAAAAAAGAAGGTCAAGAAGGTAAGAGTGGAGAAAACGGTCAAGAGGGTAGTGAGGGTCGACCCGGAAAACAAGGGCCACAAGGCCGTCAAAGTCTTCAAGGCGAAGACCCTGAAGGAGACAACGGCGAACTGTTTGAGATTTTTAAAAAGCAGCAAGAGTTGCGAAACGCTTTACAGGATTTGATAGATAAAAAAGGCATTGGAGGTGAGGGTCAAAAACTATTAGATTCTATGGAGAAAATAGAGCAAAACCTTATAAATCAAGGTATTACAGAAGCTTCTTTACAGAAAATGCAAGCTCTTAAACATCAACTTTTAAAACTTGAAAAGGCTGTTCAGCAGCAGGGTGAAGATACAAAGCGGGTTTCAAACACCAGCAAAGCAGAGCGTTCACAGGCGCCCCCTGCAAGCGTTGAAACCATCAAACAATATTTCAACACTATTGAAATATTGAACCGACAAAGCTTACCTTTGCGTCAAGAATTTAAGCAAAAAGTTCAAGAATATTTTAAATTAAAAAATGATTAGTTTTCTTTCCGAAGTACCCTTTGAAATTTCCAGCCGTGACGCTACAGCTTCTTGGCTCAGTTCTATTATTTCACAAGAAAACCATAACGAAGGAGAGGTTTCTATAGTGTTTTGTGACGACGCCTTCCTCCACAAATTAAATGTTGAGTTTCTAAACCACGACACACTTACGGATGTGATTAGTTTTGACTACTCTGTTGGTAAAGAAATTCATGGCGAAATATTTATTTCTATAGAACGCGTTCGTGAAAACGCTCATGAATTCAATCAAAGTTTCGACACAGAGCTCTCTAGGGTTATGGCTCATGGAATACTACATTATTGTGGTTATAAAGACAAATCCTCTTCAGAGGAGGTTATTATGCGCTCTAAAGAAGAGTTCTATCTTCAACAACGTGTCAATTAATTTTCTAAAGTATTATATTTGCATTTGCAAATGATTTGTTCCACGTGGAACATTAACAATGTAATCAATGTTTGATAAAATATATGACGTTATTGTAGTTGGGGGCGGCCACGCAGGAAGTGAGGCTGCTGCTGCTGCTGCCAACATGGGCAGCAACACCTTGTTGGTCACAATGAACCTTCAAAACATAGCCCAAATGTCGTGTAATCCAGCTATGGGTGGAATTGCTAAAGGACAAATCGTTCGTGAAATTGATGCTCTTGGAGGGTATAGCGGGATTGTAAGCGACACTTCTGCCATTCAGTTTAAGATGCTTAACAAGTCTAAAGGACCCGCTATGTGGAGTCCTCGAGTACAGAGTGATCGCATGCGTTTTGCAGAAGACTGGAGGTTGTTACTAGAGCAAACGAAAAACCTTGATTTTTATCAAGAAATGGTTACTGGACTTGTGGTTGAAGGCGACGAGGTAAAAGGGGTCAAAACCTCTTTAGGATTAGAGATTCGAGCAAAAACTGTGGTGCTTACAAATGGTACCTTTTTGAATGGTTTGATTCATATAGGTAATAAGAATTTTGGCGGTGGTCGTGCTGGTGAAAAGGCAGCTACTGGCATCACCGAACAACTCGTTGATTTAGGTTTTGAGTCTGGAAGAATGAAAACAGGAACGCCCCCAAGAGTAGATGGCCGTTCCTTGGATTTTTCTAAAATGATTGAACAGCCAGGGGATTCAGCACCTGAGAAGTTTTCTTATTCAGACATTACAAAGCCCCTAACAAATCAGCGGCCTTGTCATATGTCTTACACGAGTTTAGAAGTCCATAATTTATTAAGAGAAGGTTTTGATCGTTCTCCTATGTTTAATGGACGTATCCAAAGTCTAGGCCCACGATACTGCCCCTCTATAGAAGATAAAATAAATCGTTTTGCAGATAAAGACCGCCATCAGATCTTTGTAGAACCTGAAGGTTGGAATACTGTAGAATATTATATTAATGGGTTCTCAACCTCCTTGCCAGAAGATGTCCAATTTAAAGCATTAAGTGCTGTTAAAGGTTTTGAAAACGTAAAGTTTTTTAGACCGGGATACGCTATTGAATACGACTACTTCCCTCCTACTCAGTTGTTACATTCTTTAGAAACCAAGTTGGTTAAAGGTTTATATTTTGCGGGTCAAATCAATGGAACGACAGGTTACGAAGAAGCGGCATCGCAAGGATTGATGGCTGGAATTAATGCCAGCTTAAAAGTCCAAGAAAAAGAGCCTTTTGTGTTGAAAAGAAATGAAGCTTACATTGGTGTACTCATTGACGACCTTATTACCAAAGGCACTGAAGAACCTTATAGAATGTTTACCTCTAGAGCTGAATATCGCACCCTTCTTCGTCAAGATAATGCGGACATTAGGTTGACACCTAAAGGTTATGAGCTTGGCATTGCAAGTGAAAAACGTCTCAAAAGAATGGAGGAAAAACTATCAAAAGCTGAAGCATTTGTCGGTTTTTTTAGAACACAAAGCGTCAAGCCAGAAGAAGCAAATCCTGTTTTAGAAAGCAAAAACTCACAACCCATTCGTCAGTCTGACAAAATGTTTAAAATATTTTCAAGACCCAATATTGGCATCGAAGATGTTCGAAAGTTTGAAGCAGTTGAAGCCTATGTACAATCCAATGATTTGGACAATGAGGTAATTGAGCAGGCTGAAATACAAGTGAAGTATTCTGGATATATAGCCAAAGAAAAGAATAACGCGGACAAACTTACTAGGTTAGAATATGTCAAAATTCCTGATGGATTTGATTATTCTCAAATTAAATCTATGAGTTATGAAGCGCGTGAAAAACTAAAAAAAATACAACCTACAACGGTCGCACAAGCTTCTCGAATTAGTGGGGTTTCCCCAAACGACATTTCAGTGCTACTCGTATATATGGGGCGTTAGTTAACCTAATTGTTCCACGTGGAACGTCACTATGAAATTGCATAAGAGCCATCTGAAACTTAAAGACTACTCCGTGAGCGGAGACTCCTTTGAGCTCTTTTATGACGCATCAAAAGAGTTACTTTACACGCATCCTAAGCCGTCAGACTCCGAGCTTTCAAACTACTACTCTGACACTAATTATATTTCTCACACCAATCAGCGAAAGTCTCTTTTCGATCTTTTGTACCATGCCGTTCGTTCTATTTCAGTGCGAAGAAAACTCCGGCTTTTAAAACCGTATCAATCAAAACAGGCCGCGTTATTGGATGTCGGGGCCGGCACAGGTTTTTTCTTACGAGCTGCTAAAAAAAGAGGTTGGGATGTAACAGGGATAGAGCCTAATCCGACTGCGCGAAATCTCGCAAATTTAAAAGCTTCTAAGACTGTCTTTGATACCGCTACCCTGCACACGCTCCCTGAAAAATCGTTTGATGTTATTACCCTTTGGCATGTATTAGAGCATCTCCCAAACTTAGAAGATGATATAAAAACGTTCCGGAAACTTTTGAAGCCAAATGGCCGCATTGTCGTTGCAGTCCCAAATTTTAAAAGCTTTGATGCGCATTATTTTAAAAACTTTTGGGCGGCTTATGACGTCCCAAGACACTTGTGGCACTTTTCCCAGCAATCAATTTCACACCTTTTTTCTGAAGTTCAAATGAAGTTAGATGTTACCCACCCTTTAGTTATGGACGCTTATTATGTCAGCTTGCTTTCCAACAAACTAAAAACAGGGTCTCTTAAAATTCTTAATAGTATTTGGGTGGGATTTCTTTCAAATTTAAAGGCATTAAAGTCTGGAGAGTATTCGTCGCTTATTTATGTCCTTAAAAACAAGGATTAGCGTTTTAAAGCCCTCTCAGCGTCTTTTCTCCTTAAACCCCCTGCAATGACATTCTGTTTTTATTTTTGACGATTTAAGCACCGCCTAATTAAGTCAAAAACAATAGCTTTTCACAATTGAAAGTAAATAAAACTATAGTTTTTTATTATAAGGTAAGTCAAGCACTTATTTTTATACTATTGTAATTAGTTTTTTTACTTTTGCATTCACAAACAAACTAAAGCCATCATGAAAAAATTAGCCATTGTATTTTTAACGATTATAAGTCTAACAGCCTGCCAACAACAAAAAATTGGCTTTGTGGATAACGGAGTTTTAATAAATGAGTACCAAGAACGAAAAGATGTTGAAGCGACCTTGAATACTAAAATTGAAGCTTTCAAAATACGTACAGATAGTTTACGGTCTGCATTTGAATTAGAAATTAAAGAAGCCGAGTTAAAAGCAAGAAAAATGTCGCAATCTGCGATTCAAAAACTATCTCAAGAACTTCAACAAAAAGAACAAGTATTATCTCAACGTGTCCAGTTTGAACAACAGCAAATTGCACAAGAAAGCCAAACACTCAACGATTCTATTATTAATAGAGTTAAAGAGTTTGTTCAAGCCTATGGCAAATCAAATAGCTACAATTATATTTTAGGAAGTAACGAGGCTGGAAGTGTTTTGTATGGTGAAGAAACATCAGACCTAACGCAAGAAATCTTAAAGGCGCTTAATGAAAGCTATAGTAGCAAAAACTAGGCTTTCTTAAGATGTAACAGTCTTGTTAGTTTGATAGATAAATCTGTTAGTACAATCTTAGGGTTCGCATTGCGCTCAATGTGGTAGTTTGCCAGTTCAATTTCTTTTGTTATTTCAGCAATGTTGGAAGCGTCAATAAAAGGAGCAAAGTTTTCAAACTTAAAGGATTTGTCGCTTAAGTTCATGAATACCAGACTTTTAGCTCCATAATTATATAGCATTGCTTGTCTAAAAAATCGCAAACTGTAGTCTAAAAATTGTTTTTGAATTTCTCGACCAGCTTTTGATATTTCGGCGCTCCAAGCCATCAAACTATTAATAGACTGCTTATTGCTTTTTGCTTGAAATGCTGTCCGAACCCAAGCGATAAACCAGGCTTCAAACTTAAGGTCCTCAGGCTCCTGACTTAATAAGTCTAACGCTCTACTATAGCTTCCCTCCGATTGGTGGGCAATGTTTTGTGCTAAATCACTTTCGGTGTTATGAGTGTTAATCAATGTGCTTTTTAGAGTTTCCTCCGAAAGCGGGTTTAAGTGAACTACTTGACAACGTGAGCGAATGGTATTAATGAGTTGCTCTTCGTCTTCTGTAACAAGGATGATTACTGTTTTATCCGCAGGCTCCTCAATTAGTTTCAGTAACTTATTGGCACACATGGAATTCATCTTTTCCGCCATCCAAACAATCATCACTTTATAACCGCCGTTAAACGCCTTTAATGACATTTTAGATACAACATCATTTGCTTCCTCGACCCCAATATTTCCTTGTTTATTACCCACGCCAACTAGGTCATACCAATCGTTTATGGATCCATATGGATTCGTTTCTATAAAGTTGCGCCATTCCGTAAGGTAGTTGGATGAGATGGGTTTTGATTTAACCTTATCGCTCGTAGTTACAGGATAAACAAAGTGTATGTTTGGATGAGTGAGTGGGTTCATTGTTCCAACCCCTTCTTGCTGTTGTTTCATTAAATAGTCGGCATAGGCAATCGCTATAGGGAGTGCGCCTACACCACGTTTACCAACGTAAAGTTGTGCATGTGGAATACGTCCAGAATTTATACTTTGTGTTAAGTGTGTTTTTAAAAAAGATTGCCCTATAATATCCTCAAAAGTCATAAAACAAAGATAGCAGATTTAATTGAATCTCCTCATGAAATCTAGTTCTCCAAAGCCCCTTCTAGCTACAAATTTTGAAACTTTAATTTTTTCGACTTCTAGTCTCAACTTTCCTAAACGGTTTTTCCTTAGGCTAAAAGAATTACTTACCTTTGATTTTTTATAAATTAAACCATATTATCTCGAAGAAATGAAAAGTATAAAGAACTTAAATTTTAATAATACCAAAGCATTAATACGTGTAGATTTTAATGTGCCTTTAAATTCTCAATTTGAAGTTACTGATGACACTAGAATTGTTTCAGCAAAACCAACTATTTTAAAGGTCTTGGAAGATGGCGGTAGCTGTATCTTAATGTCTCACCTAGGCCGCCCTACTGCTCAAGAACCTGAATTTTCATTGCGTCATATTGTAAGTACACTTGAAACTATTTTAGGGGTTCAGGTTTTGTTTTCTAGCGATTGTGTTGGAGAAGAAGCCCAAGCTGCAGCCGACAACTTAGAGCCTGGCCAGGTGTTGTTATTGGAAAACTTAAGATACCATAGCGAAGAAACAAAAGGAGATCTTGGCTTTGCTGAGGCGCTTTCTAAGTTAGGAGATTTTTATATCAATGATGCTTTTGGAACTGCGCACAGAGCCCATGCATCAACAACTATTATCGCTCAGTTTTTTCCAGTAAATAAATGTTTTGGAAGCTTATTAGCTCAAGAAATTGACAGTATTGGTAAAGTAATGCAAACGGGAGAAAAGCCAGTTTTAGCAATTTTGGGAGGCGCTAAAGTCTCCTCAAAAATCACAATTATAGATAATATTTTAGATAAAGTAGACCATTTAATTATAGGTGGCGGAATGACATTTACATTTGTAAAAGCATTAGGCGGACATGTTGGTGATTCTATTTGTGAGGATGATAAAATGGATTTGGCCCTTGAAATTCTTGAAAAAGCTAAGTCTAAAAATGTTCAAATTCACATCCCTGTAGATGTATTGGCAGCAGATGATTTTAGTAATGATGCTAACACACAAATAGTAGATGTTAGAGCCATTCCAGAAAACTGGCAAGGTTTGGATTGTGGTCCAAAATCAAAGGCGATATTTAATAAAGTTGTACAGCAATGTAAAACTATTTTATGGAACGGCCCATTAGGTGTTTTTGAAATGGAAACATTTTCTAGCGGAACAATAGCATTAGGAGATTCTATTGCTGAAGCAACAAAAAACGGTGCTTTTTCACTTGTTGGTGGAGGCGACTCTGTAGCAGCTGTAAAGCAGTTTGGTTTTGAAAACAAAGTGAGCTATGTAAGTACAGGGGGTGGTGCTATGCTTGAAAGTTTAGAAGGGAAAATTCTTCCGGGGATTGCAGCTATTTCTGAGTAAGTTCCACTGAGTGCGTTTAAAGATGGTATTAACAGAAATAGGGGTCTTATAGAATGAAATTAAGTGTTTTTTTATTTTTCGGAATATTAAGTAGTGGTCTTTTACACAGTCAAAGTATTGACAGCTTGAACGTGGAGAATACACGACCGACTGACTCTGATTCACTAAGCCTTAAAAAGGTCCAGAAGATTGAAAAGCGTTGGTATAATGAAGTGTATAATAATTCATTATATGATACGCTATCAAATAGCGTTTCCAACCAGTTTTATGAGCCAATCTATTATCCAGAGTTACCAACGGATACACTCAAAAAACGATTGGCTTTTCTTGATGCAAAAAGTCCTTTCAATATCGAATACAACCCCGCTTTGGAAAGTGTTATAAAGCGCTATTTAAAAAGTCGGAAACGCTCCACGGAAACCTTGATCAATCGCAGTCAGTACTACTTTCCAATGTTTGAGGAAATTTTAGACAAACACAACCTTCCTTTCGAAATTAAATATTTGGCTGTTGTTGAATCGGCTTTAAAACCGCGAGCAAAATCGCGCGTGGGGGCTACAGGGCTTTGGCAGTTTATGTTTGCCACAGGCAAGCAATATGGCCTTGAAGTCAGTAGTTATGTCGATGAACGGTGCGACCCTTTACGTTCTACCAATGCTGCTGCGAAATACTTAGCATCCCTGTATAAAACGTTTGGTGACTGGGACCTTGCTTTAGCGGCCTATAATTCAGGCCCTGGAAATGTCACGAAGGCAATTCGAAGATCTGGAGGCTATCAAAACTATTGGAACATTCGACCGTTTCTTCCAAGTGAAACCGCAGGCTATCTCCCTGCTTTTTTAGCAACTCTTTATCTTTTTGAATATGCGGAAGCTCACGGATTTCAAGTTGAAAGCAATCAACTTCCAATCATAGCAACGGATACCATTCACGTCAAACAAATGATTTCTTTGGATCAGGTTGCTGAGTTTACGGCGATCAAAATAGAAACACTACAACACCTCAATCCATCTTACAAATTAGACCTTATTCCTGTTTTAGATAATAAATCCTATACGCTTAGGCTTCCTCTTTCCAAAATTGGTGATTTTGTTCAAAATGAAACCCAAATTTATGCCGCAGCCAAAGCGGAGTTTGAAGCGCGCGAGAAACCTTTGCCGCAATTTTTTAAAATCGATTCTAAAATTAGATATAAAGTTAAATCAGGGGATTATTTAGGAAAAATTGCACGTAAATTCAGAGTCAGAGTGAGTCAAATAAAAAAATGGAACGGATTGCGAACCAATGATTTAAAAATAGGTCAACGACTGACAATTTATTCCCGAAACCCGACTGCAGACGACCCTTTTAAAAACTCAAAATCTGTCACCAAAAGCATTAAAAATTCCTCTAAAAAATCAACATATTTAGTAAAGTCTGGCGATTCCCTTTGGAGTATTTCAAATAAACTAAAAGGTATTTCTATTCAAAACCTCAAAGAATGGAATGATATTTGGGACAGTAATTTAAAACCAGGGATGACTTTGATTATTTCTAACTAAAACACAGCTCGATGAGACATTTTTTAAAAGCGTTATGTTTATTGTTCCTTTTATCTGCTTGTGAGGACTCGAACACCACCAAAGTTTATAAGCCTAAATCTTCAGGAAACATCAATGATTTATCGGTGGTAATTGATAATGATTTATGGGAATCATCTGTTGGTGAGACCATTCGATATACCATTGGCGCCCCCCTGTATGGTTTGCCTCAAGACGAGCCTCAACTTACATTACGACAAATTCCCTCTTCAGTTTTTACAGGGTTTGTGAAAAATACCCGACTCGTTTTAAAAATAAATAAAGGAGTCCCAGCCGCCACAAAATTTTATAAAGATCCTTATGCGTTACCTCAAAGGATGGTTACGGTTGGCGGAATGACCAATCAAGAAATTAAAGATCAATTTATAACAAATCAGGGTAAGATTGTTAAAGTTTTCAAATCTCAAGAGATTCAAGAAAAGCAACGTCGAACCAGAAAGACGCTTTACAATTCAACGACCCTCTCCGAGCAGTTTGGGATTAACATTCAGTTTTCGTCGCTTTATCGCATTGCCAAACAGGTAGATAATTTTTCTTGGATACGAAGAGATATTAAAACAGGGACGGTGAATTTATTACTATACACACTTCCTTTTGATGCAAAAATGACCAAAGAATCTCTTGCAAAAAGGGTAATTACAGTGCGAGATTCTATCGGGAAGCGCTACATTCCAGGGCCTGTCGATGGCAGCTATATGACGACAGAAAATGCATATAGGCCCTTTTTTGGTGACACTAAAGTAGCGAATTTAACTAGCTATGAAACAAAAAGTATTTGGCAAGTAAAAGACGCTTTTATGTCTGGCCCCTTTATAAATTATTGGATAGAAGACAAAGTAAACAATCGCTATTTGATTGCTGAAGGATTCGTGTTTGCGCCTTCTGTTGGTAAACGCGATTACATCTTTGAATTAGAAGCGATTATACGATCGATAACCATAAAACAATAAATCCCAGCGTGTCCGGGATTTATTTAGTCTTTTTTATCTTCGATATTTTCAGTGTCTTTTGTTTCGTCTTGACTGGCTTTTTTGAATTCTTTAATACCACCCCCTAAACCCTTCATAAGTTCAGGAATTTTTTTGCCGCCAAACAACAAAAGAACAACAACCACAATTAAAATGATTTGTGGAGCACCAATAGCTAAGGGTAACATATACATGTTCATAATGTTATAAATTTTAGATTACAAAGTTAATAATTATCCTTTAAATAACGGGTTATTTTAAACTTTAGTCCGTTATAAACACACGAATCGCTTAATTTTTAATTAATTTTGTCTTGTAATGACCAGAAACAAAACACATAAAAAGAAACTACATAAAAAGTTACTTCATAAATACCGTTTAGTGGTATTAAACGAAGATACTTTTGAAGAGCGATTAGCGTTCAAGTTAACACGTCTCAATGTTTTTGTTTTAGGCTCTCTAATTGCAATTTTATTGGTAGCAATCACCACTGTTTTTATTGCGTTTACACCTGTTCGGGAATACATTCCCGGCTATTCTTCAACAGCCCTTCAAAAGCAAGCATTAGAGCTGGACTTTAAGACCGACTCTTTACTCGATGTGATTAATATGAATGACGCTTATATCACATCTGTTAAAAGAGTGTTGCGAGGAGAAGTGAGCGCAGTTGTCATAAATAAAGATTCTATCTTTAAGGCTGCTCAAGCGGACACAGATATTTTGGATTTAAACCCTTCAAAAGCGGATTCTATATTAAGAGCTAAAGTGAGTAATGAGGATAAATATAATTTATTTGAAACTGCGACAACGGTCACAGACTTTGTATTCTTCCCTCCTGTCAATGGCTCCATCAGCGCTGGTTTTGACACAAAAGAAAAACATTACGCGGTTGATGTTGTCATTCCAAAAAATACACCCGTTAAAGCAACTGCAGATGGGCGTGTTTTGTTTGCCTCTTGGACTTCAGACGCGAGCTATGTGATCATTATAGATCACGGTGATGAATTAATTTCTGTGTATAAGCATAATTCCTCGCTTACAAAATCACAAGGCGAATATGTGAAATCACGAGAAGTCATCGCTATTTCTGGATCTTCAGGAGAGTTAAGCACAGGGCCACATTTACACTTTGAACTTTGGAACAATGGCATCCCATTGAATCCATCGACCTTTATTGACTTTTAAAACCGATTAAAATGCCATCAATTAAAGCCTTTGCTGCAAAAATTTATGCGGCTAGAATTTATAATAAAATTAATAAGTGGGCCTCAAACCCTATTGAAACCCAAGAACGGGTTTTTCAATCTTTGATTGCCGATGCTTCTTCGACCCAATTTGGAAGGGACCACAACTTTAATAACATTAAGACTCACCAAGATTATGTGAAGAATGTTCCTGTAAGGGACTATGAAGCTTTGAAGCCTTATGTTGAAAAAGTGGTTGCTGGCAAAGCAAATATTTTATGGAAAGGCAAGCCTTTATATTTTGCAAAAACATCTGGAACAACTTCCGGTGCTAAGTACATTCCTATTACAAAAGACAGTATGCCGGGTCACATTGAGGCCGCCAAAAACGCTATTTTACTTTATATTCATCAAACAGGAAACACCAAAATTGTAACGGGTAAAATGATTTTCTTACAAGGAAGTCCAGTGTTAGAAACTAAAAACGGCATTCAACTCGGGCGCTTGTCAGGGATTGTAGCACACTATGTGCCTAAATACCTTCAAAAAAACCGATTACCTTCTTTGGAAACCAATTGTATTGAGGATTGGGAAACCAAGGTGAATATGATTGTTCAAGAGACTTTGAACGAAGATATGTCTGTAATTGCAGGGATTCCATCTTGGGTTCAAATGTATTTTGAAAAACTCATCGAAGAAAAAGGGCAAAAGGTTGGAGACCTATTTAAAAACTTCAGTCTTTTTATTTTTGGAGGGGTGAACTATGAACCCTATCGTTCTAAATTTGAAAGTTTAATAGGAAGAAAAATAGACAGTGTAGAGCTTTACCCTGCCAGTGAAGGATTTTTTGCTTTTCAAGATCAGCAGAATCAACCAGGGATGTTGCTTCAACTAGATTCTGGGATGTTTTACGAATTTATAGTTGCGGATACTTTTTTTGACGTCTCTCCCACTCGATTGACTCTAAAAGATGTTAAAATAGGGGTAAACTATGTTATTATTATCTCAACGAACGCGGGACTTTGGGCTTATAATATTGGGGATACGATACAGTTTACATCGCTAGCTCCTTTCAGGGTGATTGTCAGCGGTCGTATCAAACACTTTATTTCCGCTTTTGGTGAACATGTCATAGCAAAAGAAGTTGAGCACGCCCTTTTAAGTGCCTTAAAATCAACAGAATTAAGTGTCAGTGAATTTACGGTTGCACCTCAAATAGCACCTTCACAAGGATTGCCCTATCATGAATGGTTTATTGAATTTGAAAATTCTCCATCTGATATTGAAGCGTTTGCAGCTCAAATCGACACTGCACTTCAACTCCAAAATAGTTATTATTTGGATTTGATACAAGGAAAAGTCCTGCAACCATTAAAAATTACACAGGTTCAAAAAGGGGGCTTTCAGGCTTATATGAAAACTATTGGCAAGTTGGGAGGACAGAATAAAACACCTCGATTATCTAACGATCGAAAAATCGCAGATGTTTTGACTAAAAATATTCAGACTAATTAATGTATATTTGTAGTACTTATGCAAAAACCTCAAATAAAAAATATCAATCGTACCCGAGCCCAAGAAAGTTCTCACGCAATAGAGCGTATGTATTTGACCATGCGTCATTTATTTAATCGAGGGTTTTATAAACCAATGGGTGTTTCAGGGGAAACCTTACGTCAAGCATTGCTCCAATTACGTCCCGAAATCTACGGTTCTATTGGCGGGGACAAAACAGAACTAGAAGGCTTGCTTTATGTGGTGGATCGATTGCCAGTAGGCATCGAAGAGTGTATTCTGATAAACTTAACGAGTGCTGAAGGTTTTGGAAACTCTCATTTTGAAGTAATCGTACCTTCCAAACGCCGTCGCAATTGTTATCGAATTGATTTTGAGCAAATGAATATTGAAATCACTAGAGGACGTTCAGAGATTTATGATATTTTGACCCATTTGACATTTATGTTTATTGAGTCACACAAAATTGCAAAACGTGTCGTTATTGACGACAAAGGAACGACTACTAGAGATTGGGTTAAGCTGGAGTCTGCTGTACTTTCTAAGAAAAAGCTAAATCAAAAAGAACGCGAATTAGCGATCACACATACAGGAAATATTCTGGGCAGAACTTTCGAAGAAATTTTAGAGGTTTATGACCAGTTTTCAACGCCAAAACAACCAGATCACTTCTTGCATCTTATTTATTGGTTAGGTAAGCGTGCGATTGAAGAAATTATAGACAATTCAAAACGAACCATCAACTTTAGCCCTGTTTTAAGAGAACGATTGGGGCACCATATTCACGGAGAAGTTTGGGCAAATACAATAAAAGAGACGCTCCAGAAGCATCAATTAATTAATCGCCCAATTCACATTATTTCCGCCAATTTACACAGTGTGATGAACACTATTCATGCGCCTAAAGCTCTTAAAGATTTGTGTGCCAAGCAGGATATTTTTACGGTATATGAATTATTGAGTAAAGAGGAAAACAAGCTACTTCGCAATAAAACTAAACAAGTCGCGTTGCAAGAAGGCATGATTTTTATAGAAGACAAGTCTGGAACCAATATAGATGTTCAAATTTTTGACTCCTCTAAGATTGATTTTTCTAACACAGAGTTTGAGTTTGAGACATCAAATGAAGCTCCCGTAATTATTGTTATGGACTATGCTTTCGGCGAGCAAGCTTACGAAACGATTGACGAACTATTAAAGCCGTTTAAAACAACAGAAAAAAACATCCACCTTAATGTGGATTCTATTTCTATAATGGGGAAAGCAGGTATTTTAGAAGGCTCTAAAGGGGATATCATGATTCCGTCGGCACATATTTTTGAAGGAACCGCCGATAATTACCCTTTTAAAAACGAGTTAACACTTAAGGATTTTGACACGAAAGACTTGAAAGTTTGTGAAGGCACAATGGTAACTGTTTTGGGCACTTCGCTTCAAAACAAGGACCTTTTAAAGTTTTTCCATGATTCTACATGGAATGTTATTGGTCTGGAGATGGAAGGCGCTCATTATCAAAAAGCAATACAAGCGGCCTCAAAGGTTCGTCGCAGTATCAACCCCAGTGTTAAGGTTCGATATGCTTACTATGCAAGTGATAATCCTCTAGAAACAGGCAGTACTTTAGCGTCGGGAGGACTCGGTTCAAGTGGCGTAAAACCAACTTATTTAATTACGAAACAAATTTTACATCAGATATTTAATTAATAATACATTATGAGCACTAATTCTAACACCCCCAACAATTCTGAAGAAGTTGATTTAGGACAGCTTTTTAAGCTTATCGGAAATATTTTTGAGCGGTTTTTTAATTTTATTCTTAGAATTTTCAAGAATCTTTTTTTAGCTTTTATATGGGTCATTTTTCTTGTGAAGAAACGAATCATTATTCTTGCATTGGCAACGATTTCGGGGCTTGCAATTGGTGCTTTTAGCAAAAAAACGGCAACCCCTAAGTATGAATCCTCCGTGACGGTGGTGCAAAACTATCCAACGGGTGAGAACCTCTACAACTCGGTGGGCTATTATAATGACTTATTAAGACAAGGAGATTATCAAATACTAGGAACAGTTTTAAATTTAGATGTCGAGAAAACGAAGTCTATTTTAGCATTTGACGTGAAACCTGTTGTTAGTGAAAACAACAAACTCGTAGCGTTTAATAAGTATGTCAAGCAATTAGACTCTTTGGCAGCGACCAAAATTGAATATGAAGATTTCTTAAAAAACAACGAAGATTATACTCATAAATATCAGCAAATTAGAATTGAGTCTTCAGAACGAAACAGTTTCAAATCCGTTTTTGAAAACATTGTTGAGTCGATTAATTTAAATCCGTTTTTCCTTAATGAGCAGCGTAAAGACATTGTGGAGCTTACCCAAACCAAAGAAGCGCTGGAGCTTGCCCTAGTTAAATCAGAGTCCCTTCAGGACACTTATAAGAAAGTTTTGGAACAAGGGATAGATGCGGACCAAAGTGCTAAAACTTCCGAAATTGGAATTACTTTTGAAGGGTCTAGCGAAGTAGAAAAAACTAAAGAATTTGATTTATATCAAAGTGATTTAGAATTGAGAAGTCAATTGGTAGAAATAGAAAGAGAACTATTAGACAAGCAATATATCATTGAAATGATTTCGAACAAGCAGGACTCAGGGTTTGCGAGCACTACAATAACATTTTTAGGAATAGAAATGAGTATGACCTTATTTCTTGGCGTTTTAGCGTTTTTAGTAGCCCTTGCCATTTTGTTTGGGATAGAATTTTTAAAATTTATAGAAAAGTTTAAAATGAGTGTATGAAAGTCTTAATTACAGGAGGAGCTGGTTTTATAGGGTCCCATGTCCTAAGCTTATTTGTTGAAAACTACCCCCAACACACTGTTTTTAATTTAGACGCCCTGACCTATGCGGGTAACTTAGAGAACTTAAAAAAAATTGAGTCTAAGCCAAATTATATCTTCATAAAAGGCGATATAACCGACGAAGAGTTCATCAATAAGCTGTTCGAACAACACCAATTTGAGAGTGTCATCCATTTAGCAGCAGAGTCTCATGTTGATCGGTCGATAAAAGATCCCTTAGCCTTTGTTAAAACAAATATTGTTGGTACCACGATTCTATTAAACGCCTTTAAAAAGACGTGGGAAAATGACTTTCAAGACAAATTATTTTATCACGTAAGTACGGATGAGGTCTATGGCACCTTAGGGCAAACAGGGTTGTTCACGGAGACCACTCCATATGACCCAAACTCACCTTATTCTGCCTCAAAAGCAAGTTCTGACCACATAGTAAGGGCTTATGGTGAAACGTACGGATTGCCGTATGTAATTTCTAACTGCTCAAACAATTACGGGCAGAATCAATTTCCAGAAAAGTTAATCCCGTTATTTATTAATAATATTATAAACAGAGCCCCCCTTCCAGTTTATGGAAATGGAGAATATACAAGAGATTGGCTGTACGTAAAAGACCATGCAGAGGCGATTAATTTGGTGTTTCATAAAGGAAAAAACAAAGAAACTTATAACATTGGAGGTTTCAATGAATGGAAAAACATCGACCTAATCAAGGAGTTATGTAAACAAATGGACGTGAAGCTTGGTCGACCTCAGGGAGATTCAGAAAATCTCATAACATTTGTTAAAGACCGTCCAGGGCATGACCTACGTTACGCAATTGATGCCTCAAAAATAAATAAAGAATTGGGTTGGAAGCCGTCCGTTACTTTTGAAGAGGGTTTAGCCATCACCATTGATTGGTATTTAAATAATAATACATGGCTTAAGAATGTTACTTCTGGAGCTTATCAGTCCTATTACAATAAACAATACAATAAAGTTAAATGAAACGAGCATGCTAAAATCAATATTACCCAAGAAAATGACTATTAGCGAACAGCATGTGACCTTTTTAAAAATAATAGATATAGACACATGAAAGGAATCATTCTCGCTGGTGGATCTGGAACACGACTTCACCCCTTAACACTTTCTGTAAGTAAGCAGTTGATGCCTATTTATGATAAGCCTATGATTTACTATCCGTTGTCAACACTGATGTATGCGGGCATAAACGAGGTGTTGATTATTTCAACTCCAAAAGATTTACCATTATTTCAAAAGCTACTAGGGGATGGTAAAAAATACGGATGTTCTTTTGAATATGCGGAGCAGGAACACCCAAATGGATTGGCAGAGGCTTTTTTAATTGGTGAAGCGTTTATTGGGAATGATAAAGTGGCGCTTATTTTAGGAGACAATATTTTTTATGGTACGGGTTTAGAAAAACTTTTACAAGCAAACAATGACCCTGAAGGCGGAATTATTTATGCCTATAGAGTTAATGACCCAGAACGCTACGGAGTTGTTGAGTTTAATAAAGAAGGAAAAGCGGTCTCTATTGAAGAGAAACCAGAACATCCAAAATCGAACTATGCCGTTCCTGGGATATATTTCTATGACAATACCGTCGTTGATATTGCAAAAAACATTAAACCCAGTCACCGAGGCGAGTTAGAAATAACAGACGTAAATAAAGCATATCTTAAGCAAGGCAAACTTAGTGTCAGTATTTTAGACAGAGGAACAGCGTGGTTAGATACAGGGACATTTCAGTCGTTAATGCAGGCCTCTCAGTTCGTAGAGGTCATTGAGCAAAGACAAGGATTAAAAGTAGGCGCTATTGAAGGAGTTGCATTCGAAATGGGGTATATAGATGAAGCCCAATTAAAAAGATTAGCAGAGCCTTTATTAAAAAGCGGGTACAGTAAAAATTTAATGGAACTACTGAATAAAAAATAATGAAAGCCACAGAAACAAAACTTAAAGGTTGCTTTTTTATAGAGCCCAACGTCTTAAAAGACACAAGAGGGTATTTTTTTGAATGTTTCAATCAAAATAAGTTTAATGAATTAATTGGAAAGGATATTGATTTTGTTCAAGACAACGAATCGTTTTCTTCTAAAGGTGTTCTAAGGGGGCTACACTTTCAAACAGGCGATTATGCACAGGCTAAACTTGTAAGGGTTATTAAAGGAAAGGTCTTAGATGTAGTTGTAGATATGAGAAAAAACTCGCCCACGTTTGGTGAGCATTTTTCAATTGAGTTATCCGAAGACAACAAAAAACAACTTTTTGTACCAAGAGGGTTCGCACACGGGTTTATAGTGCTTAGCGACACCGCTATTTTTTCTTATAAATGCGATAATTTTTACAATAAAGCTTCGGAGCAAGGGCTTCGATATGACGACCCTTCTCTAGGAATTGACTGGAGGCTGCCGTCTAATGAATTTATTATTTCTGAAAAAGACTTAGTATTACCAACACTTTCAAACATAGAGCTATGATCAATGTATTGGTAACTGGAAGTAACGGGCAATTGGCAAGTTGTATTAAAGATCGTGCTAAGCAGCATAAGGGATTACATTTTATTTATACGGACTATCAAGAGCTAGATATTCGTAACTTGAACGACGTAGAGGAGTTTTTTAAAACCCACCCAAAAATTGATTACTGTATCAATTGTGCAGCTTATACAGCAGTTGATAAGGCAGAAACAGAAGTTGAGAAAGCATTTGAAATAAACGCACAAGGCTCAAAAAATTTAGCGCTTGTTTGTAACGCTCAGGATACTATTCTAATTCATGTTTCGACTGATTTTGTGTTTGATGGAAATAGGAGTGAGCCTTACACTGAAACAGATACTCCTAATCCAATAAGCGTGTATGGAGCTTCTAAACTGAAAGGAGAAGTTGAGATCCAGAAAACATTAAAAAAACATTTTATTATCAGAACATCATGGTTATATTCTGAGCATGGGACTAATTTTATGAAAACGATGCTAAGATTGGCCGAAACGCGCGATGAAATTAACGTAGTGTCAGATCAAATAGGAACTCCAACCTATGCAGGAGATTTAGCGAAAATGATATTAA
>JABAYY010000076.1 GCA_018608765.1 Flavobacteriaceae bacterium | reverse complement strand
AGAACTCTAATTTCTAAGCCCATCATTTCCTAAAATCCACTTCTGTTTTAAAACAATTCACAGTATATTTGTACTTTAGAATCCATCTAAATTAGAGACTTTGAAATTTAACAAACAAGATATTGAGCAAGCGCTCAAAACGATTACAGTTCCAGGCGAAGGTCAAAATATGATTGAAAGCAAAGCTGTCAAAAATATAATGGTTTTTGCAGATGAGGTAATTGTGGACATCACTATTTCCAATCCAAGTTTACAAGCCAAAAAACGAACGGAAGTGGACATCCTAAAAACCATTCACGAATTGGTTTATGCCAAAGCAAAGATCATAGTGAATGTAAAAGTAGAGGCAGCAACCCAACCTAAAAATGAAATCAAAGGGAAATCCATCCCTGGGATTCAAAATATAGTAGCTGTAGCATCCGGAAAAGGAGGGGTGGGTAAATCAACCGTCACTTCTAACCTTGCGGTGACGCTTTCCAAAATGGGATTTAAAGTAGGTATTTTAGATGCTGATATCTATGGGCCTTCGATTCCTATTATGTTTGATGTTCAAAATGAAAAACCACTTGCGGTCAATGTGGATGGAAAGTCAAAAATGAAACCTGTTGAAAGTTACGGCGTTAAAGTTCTTTCTATAGGCTTTTTTACTAAACCCGATCAGGCTGTTGTTTGGAGAGGTCCTATGGCTGCAAAAGCTTTGAATCAAATGATTTTTGATGCGGCTTGGGGAGAATTGGATTTTCTTCTCATTGATTTACCTCCAGGAACTGGAGATATTCATTTGAGTATCATGCAATCCTTACCAATTACAGGAGCTGTGGTGGTAAGTACCCCACAAACGGTGGCACTTGCTGACGCCAAGAAAGGAGTTGCTATGTTTCAACAAGAAAGTATCAATGTACCCGTTTTAGGAATCATTGAAAATATGGCATATTTCACTCCAGAAGAATTACCAGATAATAAATATTATATTTTCGGAAAAGAGGGAGCCAAGCACTTGGCTGAAGATTTAAACATCCCATTTTTAGGAGATATTCCTTTGGTTCAAAGCGTCAGAGAAGCGGGAGATTTAGGTCGACCCGCAGCGATGCAAGAGTCAACCCCTATTGAAGAAGCGTTTAATACAATTACACAAAATGTGGCACAAGAAGTTGTGCGCCGAAATACGGCACTTCCCCCTACGGATGCAATAAAAATAACCACGATGGCAGGCTGTTCTGCGGTCAAAAAATAAAGGCTATGAGCTCAGAAGAAATTAGACTAAATGTTGTTAAGGCTTTGGATGAAATCCGTCCATTCCTTGAAAATGACGGCGGTAATATCAACCTCATTGCTATTGAAAATGACGAAGTAGTTAAAGTACAATTAGTAGGTGCTTGTTCTTCTTGTAGTGTCAATCAAATGACGCTCAAGTCGGGTGTTGAAATGACCATCAAAAAATATGCACCACAGATTCAATCGGTTATAAATATTGAAGCTTAAAAAATGATTGAAACAGATATTTTAATTATTGGAGCAGGTCCAACGGGGTTGTTTACAGTTTTTGAAGCAGGACTTTTAAAGATGAAATGCCATCTAATTGATGCGTTGCCACAAGCGGGTGGACAGTGTTCTGAAATTTATCCAAAAAAACCAATTTATGATATCCCAGCATATCCTGAAATTCTAGCGGGCGATCTCACTGAAAAATTATTGGAGCAATGCAAACAATTTGAGCCTGGGTTTACGTTAGGTGAACGTGCTGAAACCATCGAGAAACAAACGGATGGCTCTTTTGTTGTGACCACTAATAAAGGAACCCAACACAAAGCCCCTATAGTGGCAATTGCTGGTGGACTTGGGAGTTTTGAACCGCGCAAACCACAGCTAGATAACATAGGATTTTATGAAGATAAAGGCGTTGCTTATATGATCAAAGACCCTGAAGTCTATCGCAATAAAAAAGTAGTCATTTCAGGAGGAGGCGACTCGGCTCTGGATTGGAGTATTTTTCTAAGTGAGGTAGCTAGTGAAGTCACTTTAATCCACCGACGTAATGAATTTAGAGGCGCTTTAGATTCTGTAGATAAAGTTCAAGAGTTAAAAAACACAGGGAAGATTAATATGATCACACCTGCTGAGGTGACTGGACTTATTGGAGACACCCAACTTGAAGCAATTGAAGTGACCAAGTCAGGAGAATCGCCTGTGCGAATAGAAACGGATAATTTCATTCCGCTATTTGGATTGTCCCCAAAACTCGGACCTATAGCTGATTGGGGTCTTGAGATCGAAAAAAATGCAATCAAGGTTAATAATGCACTTGATTATCAAACGAATATTCCAGGGATTTTTGCTATTGGAGATGTCAATACCTATCCTGGAAAATTAAAACTTATCCTTTGTGGTTTCCACGAAGCAACTCTCATGTGTCAGGCGGCTTATCAGATTATAAATCCTGGTAAACGCTATGTTTTAAAATATACAACCGTAAGCGGTATCGATGGTTTTGATGGAACTCGTAAAGAGGCTCCTAAAGCCGTTGTAAAATCAATAAACTAATGGATCAAGATGTACAAATAAAAATCACAGATCGTGATGGAAAACTACATGAAATCGCTGCCCCAGTTGACATGGCTTTAAACCTTATGGAAGTGGTTCGACTTTATGAATTGGCACCCGAAGGTACTATCGGAATTTGTGGTGGAATGGCTATGTGTGCCTCTTGCCAATGCTATGTATTAACGGAACACCCCCTTCGTGAAATGCAAGATGATGAGGAAGCTATGCTTAGTGAAGCTTTTAATGTCAAGCCCAACAGCCGTTTGGGATGCCAGATTCAAATCACTCCAGAAATGGAAGGTCTTGAAATTGAATTAGCTCCAGAAGATTAATCTCTTTTTACCAAAAGTATTTACTCTAAAATCTCTAAGGCTAAGGGTAGAATTCGCTCTACAAATTTTGTATAAGCAAGCGTTGATGGATGTAAATTATCTGAAGCGACCAATGCGGTGTTGATCAAGCCTTCTTGAGTAATATCAGTGATGTACACGTATTTTAAGTTGTTTTCTGCGCAATAGGTTTGTGCATAGTTGTTGTACAGTTCGAGTTGTGTGCTAATATTTAAGGCATTACTACCTTGACCAAATGGAGTGTAAGCATAATCTGGAATTGAAACTACAATTAGTTTTGAAGCATCGCCTCCAACTAATGAAATCGCGGTGTCCACAAGCTCAATAAATTCAGTTTCGTACAGTTCAAACGGTTTGTTTTGATATTGATTATTCACGCCAATTAAAAGGGTTACCAAATCAAAATCAGTTGGTGGTTCGGCACTGGAAATGGCATTTTTCAAATTGGTAGTAGTCCACCCTGTTTGTGCAATGATTTCTAGATTAAAAGTATCCAGTGCTGTATAACGGGCTTGCAAACTATCTTTTAATTGTGCTGGAAACCGACAGTCTTCACACACATTTTGTCCAATGGTGTAGCTATCGCCAAGCGCAATAAGTTTAAAATTTTGTGACTCTGTTGGGGTTTCTGTATCGTTACCACTAGATTGGGAGTCTGTATTTGAATTACAACCATAAAATGTGAGTCCCACAATTAGTGTGAATGCAATTATTTTTAAACGTTTGTTTATTAAGTTCAATCTATTTAAATGCATTTAATCCGGTGATATCAAATCCTGTAATTAACAAATGAATGTCGTGTGTTCCTTCATAAGTAATCACACTTTCAAGGTTCATGGAATGACGCATAATGCTGTATTCGCCGCTAATTCCCATGCCGCCTAACATCTGTCGGGCTTCACGTGCAATTTTTATAGCCATATCTACATTGTTTCGTTTTGCCATTGAAATTTGTGCGGTAGTTGCACGGTCTTCATTTCTCAATACTCCTAAACGCCATGTTAACAATTGTGCTTTGGTAATTTCGGTAATCATCTCCGAAAGTTTCTTTTGTTGCAACTGAAATTGACCGATTGGTTTTCCAAATTGAATACGTTCTTTACTGTATCTTAAAGCGGTATCGTAACAATCCATTGCGGCACCAATGGCACCCCATGCGATTCCGTAACGTGCTGAATCCAAGCAGCCGAGTGGCGCGCCGAGTCCAGATTTATTAGGTAATAAGTTTTCCTTAGGAATTTTAACATTATCAAAAATAAGCTCGCCTGTAGAACTTGCACGTAACGACCATTTGTTGTGAGTTTCAGGTGTTGTAAATCCTTCCATTCCACGTTCAACGATCAGTCCGTGAATACGTCCTTCTTCATTTTTTGCCCACACCACTGCGACGTTTGCGATTGGTGAGTTTGAGATCCACATTTTTGCACCATTTAAAAGATAATGGTCGCCCATATCTTTAAAATTAGTGGTCATGCCACCAGGGTTACTACCATGATCAGGTTCAGTCAATCCAAAACAACCAATCCATTCGCCACTGGCTAGTTTTGGTAAATATTTTTGACGTTGTGCTTCGTTTCCATATTTCCATATAGGATACATTACTAATGATGATTGCACGGATGCTGTACTTCGCACTCCAGAGTCTCCACGTTCAATTTCTTGCATGATCAAGCCATAAGAAATTTGATCCAAACCAGCACCGCCATATTCTGTGGGGATGTAAGGGCCAAAGGCACCAATTTCTGCTAAACCTCCAATAATTTGAGTTGGAAATTCTGCACGTTGTGCATAATCTTCTATAATAGGAGAGACATCTCTTTTGACCCAGTCACGAGCTGCACTTCTTACAAGTTTATGTTCTTCAGATAATAAATCATCTAAAAGGTAATAGTCAGGTGCTTCAAATAAATCTGCTTTCATCTGTACTTTTTGTTTTTAATTCAATTTTATATAATCAAAAATGAGAATTAGATAATGTTTGTACAAAAATACTTATTCCACTTGAAAACTCTACAATTTTAAATAAAAATCTTTGGTAAGTGATGTATATTCTTTTGTGTACTGATGGCGCGCGATTTCTATGACCAGCTCGCGTGTTTCAATGGCTTGTTTTTTAAATGTAAAACAAATCATACTCCGCTTTAAAGGGCTTGATTTTTGCCCTCTTATAGTTAAGATTTTTGAAGGATATAGACCTTCCTTTGCTGCCAACTCAATAAACGAAGTTTCTTCGCTAAAAGGAATAACGACATTAAAATGTCCAGTAGGGGATAGTAATTGGGAAACGGATTTTAGAAGTTCGTTGAAGGGCATGGCATCTTCAAAGCGTGCCTGATTTCGGACTTCATTTTCTGTTTTAAAGGTATCTGTGTAGAAAGGAGGATTTGAAATAATCAAATCATATTGATCTTCTATTTCTTCAGTAAATTCATCAAGTGATGCATGGTAACAAAACAAACGATCTCCCCAATCAGAGTTTTCAAAATTTTCGACACATTGCTCGTAGGCGTCGGCGTCAATTTCAAGAGCGTCTATGAGTTCTGCTGTGCTTCTTTGAGCCATTATCAACGCTAAAATTCCCGTTCCTGCACCAATGTCTAAGATGGAGTTAGGCTGTGAATCCAAGCCAGTCCATGCACCTAATAATACTGCATCTGTTCCAATTTTCATGGCACACTGATCTTGTGCAACGCTAAACTGTTTAAACCGAAAGGGCTTCGACATTATTCTAAGTATAATTCAATCAATCCAGGAGGGGTATTGACAGTAATGGTTTTTGCTACGCGATCCAGATTTGTAATAAAATCATCATTCATAGGAATCAAGATTTCAATTCCATTGCGATCTACTTCAAATAAAGCTTGAGCCGTGGAATCATTCACTCCTTTGACAGTGCCCACAGCACCAAAATTCTCATCGTTTAGTTGATATCCAATAATCTCATGAAAATAAAACTTGTTACCGTCTAGTTTTGGGAGCAAATCTAAAGGCAGATAAAGATCGCATTTCATCAAGGCATCGGCGTCAGCTTCGTCAGTAACGTCATCAAACTTAAGTCGGAGTAAATCCGATTTATGCAGTTGCGATTTTTCAATAAAAAAAGGGATCAAAGTACCATTCACTTCAATGAAAATAGCATCTAAGTTCTCATATATATCGGGTTGATCGGTATCTAGTTTTGCGAGGAGTTCTCCCTTAAAACTATACTTTTTTACGATTTTCCCTAAATAAAAACAGTCTTCTTTTGTCATGATTTAATGCATAAAAAAACCTGACAAAATTGCCAGGTTTTAAAGGTATAAAAAAATTTTATTTTTTTATTTTTCTTCTGTAGCTGGTGCTTCTTCAGTAGCTGGAGCTTCTGGAGCCGCTTCTTCAGCAGCAGCCTCTACAGGTGCAGCTTCATCCGCAACAACTTCAGTAGCTGCTTCTTCTACGATAGGATCTACTTCTTCAATTACTTCTTCTACAACTGGTGCAGCAGCAGCAATTCGTGCTTCATTAGTTGCTTTTTCAGCTTCAAACTGCTTCACAGCTTCGGCTTCTTTAGCTTTTACTAAATCACTTTTCTTAGCGTCTACTTTGGCATTCTTTTCTTCTACCCAAGCTTGAAACTTAGCTTCTGCTTGCTCTTCAGTTAAAGCGCCTTTACGAACCCCACCAACAAGGTGATTTTTCAACATCACACCTCTGTAAGATAAAATTGACTTTGCAGTATCTGTAGGTTGTGCTCCATTTTGAA
>JABAYY010000044.1 GCA_018608765.1 Flavobacteriaceae bacterium | reverse complement strand
GCTTTTTGATTAAATTTACATTAAATCTACGTCTAGTTCTATTCAAGGCATGAGAAACGTTGTTTCCAAACATTGCTCTTTTACCTGTAAGTTCACAAATTCTTGACATTTTTTCTTAACTTTAATTGTTCTGTTGTTTCAAAACGAGGTGCAAAAATACGAATTCTTTAAGAGTACGCAAACTTTATTTTAGCATTTTTTAAAAATTTCTTTTTGAAACAAAGTGAAGGCCATAGTGACTGCTTTTTGAACGACCCTAAGTCGTTGTTTACCAAAGTTAAACTGCTGAGAAAACACCCCTTCAGGAGTTGCGATTGCTATACAAACGGTTCCGATTTCTGCATCAGAATCACCTTTGGATGGACCTGCATTTCCCGTTGTTGCAATTCCATAGTCCGAATTGAAGAATTGTTTCACATTTTGAGCCATCGCTTCTGCTACTTCAGAGCTCACAACAGAATGCTTAGCAATTAATTTAGGTGCGACGTTTAAAATATCAATTTTTGTTTCTGTCGCATAGGCAACAATACCGCCTTTGAAATAGGCAGATGCTCCGTCATAGGCAGTGATATTTTCTGCTATTTTACCCCCCGTACAACTTTCTGCAACCGAAAGCGTTTTTCCTAATTTTACTAATTGATTTCCTATGATTTGCTCTATGGAAGATTGCTCTTCAAACCCTACGAAAATATCATTAATCAACGGCAATAGAGCCTCAATTTGCATATCAACTCCTTCAATAATTGCTGCTTTATCAAAACCTCTTGAAGACAAGCGCAAGCGTACACGTCCTAAATTTGGTAAATATGCAAGTTTTATAGATTCCGGTAAAGCAGATTCCCATTCCTTAATCCGCTCGGCGATAACACTCTCCCCTAGCCCATAAGTCAACACTGTTTTGTGTAAAATATAAGGACATTCAAATTTTTCTGAGATTCTTGGCAAAACCTCATCATTCATTAGCCCTTTCATTTCATAGGGCACTCCAGGTAAAGAAATGAAAATAGTATTGTTTTTTTCTATCCACATTCCGGGGGCACTCCCCGACTTATTCATCAAGGCCGTGGCTTTGGATAGCACGAGTGATTGATCGATATTAACCTGAAGCAAGGGTTGTTTTACAAAGTGTTTCCACAAATATTTTATATTGTTCAGTACTGCTTCGTCATACACTAAAGTATCCTCAAAATACTGAGCTAAGGTTGTTTTGGTAATGTCATCTTTTGTTGGGCCAAGGCCCCCCGTAATGATAACGATATCGACATTTAATTCAGCAGCTTCAAATGCTTTTAAAATATGTGTTTTATCATCCTGAACTGAAGTGATTTGATAGACCGAAACACCAATATTATTCAGCTCTTTTGCTATAAACGCAGAATTGGTATCCACAATTTGGCCAATTAGAATTTCATCTCCAATTGTGATTATTTCTGCTTTCATATGTTATTTAACTTTGATTGAAAAGAATTCTTCTTCACCAATAAACCCTTTGAGAAAATCATCAGGCTTAACGGGCCCTACTCCTGAAGGGGTACCTGTGAAAATAATATCTCCAATCTTTAAAGTGAAAAACTGGGATACATACGCTATGATATCATCAATATTCCACAACATATCTTGTGTTGTTGATGACTGTACAATTTCATTGTTTTTATGAAGACTAAACGGTAGGTTGTTCAAGTTTTCGAAGTTTGATTTTGAAACCCATTTCCCAACAACTGCAGAGCCGTCAAAAGCTTTTGCTTTTTCCCAAGGCAATCCTTTTTCTTTGAGTTTTTGTTGGAGGTCGCGGGCTGTAAAATCAATTCCTAATCCAATTTGATCGTAGTATTTGTGGGCAAACTTTGAATCGATGTGTTTTCCGACACGGTTTATTTTGACCAGTACTTCAACTTCATGGTGTACCTCATTAGAAAAATCAGGGATAAAAAAAGGTTGTTTCTTTAAAAGAATGGCAGTATCAGGCTTCAAAAAAACAACCGGTTCTGTGGGTTTTTCGTTTTTGAGTTCTGAAATATGTTGCGCATAATTACGCCCAATACAGATGAGCTTCATTTATTGCAGTTTATTATTAAATGCTCGTAACTTAATAGCTGTTAGTACTTTTTTGGTGTATAGTGGAAAGTCTGCCGATAGCAACCATCCAAAATAGCCAGGCTCTTTTTCAAGAATTTCAGTTACTTTTCTCCCCTTATGTTTTCCAAAAGAAAAGCATTCATCTCCATCTTTATCATATGCAATAAAACCAGCAAAATCAGCGAGTTTTTTACGAGAGCTAAAGTCAGCTAAAAAAGTGGTATCATTTTCTAAATCTTCGTAGCGGTCTAGTTGTGCTTTTAAAACTTCATAAGTCGCCATTGTATCGGCTTCAGCACTGTGAGCATCATCAAGACTTTTGTCGCAATAAAACTTAAACGCTGCGGTTAAGGTGCGTTGCTCCATTTTGTGAAAAATAGTTTGCACATCTACCGACTGTCGGTTTTTCATATCAAAATCCACGCCTGCTCTTAACATTTCTTCAGCCAATAATGGAATGTCAAAACGATTGGAATTAAAACCGCCTAAATCAGCATCTTTAATCCATGAATTAATTTCTTTTGCGAGTTGATTAAATGTAGGTTCGTTTGCCACCTTTTCATCAGTGATACCGTGCACTGCTACAACTACTGCAGGAATTGGCATTTCTGGATTTACGAGCCAGGTTTTCTTTTCCTCAGAACCATCAGGGTTTACCTTTAAAATTGAAATTTCTACAATACGGTCTTTGGTAATACTTATTCCTGTCGTTTCTAAATCAAAAAAACAAATGGATTTATTGAGGTTTAATTGCATAACTATAGTGTTCTATTTTCGTCCCAAGCTTCTAAATATTCTTTAACTGTCTTTAAGAATTGCCCCCCTAAGGCGCCGTTCACAACTCTGTGATCGTAGGAGTGTGATAAAAACATGCGTTGTCTAATCCCTATAAAATCGCCTTCACTGGTTTCTATTACGGCTGGTACTTTTCGAATGGCACCTAGAGCGAGAATACCAACTTGTGGCTGATTGATTATAGGGGTTCCCATAATACTGCCAAACCCTCCGACATTAGTCACTGTGTAGGTTCCATCTTGAATGTCATCTGGCTTTAGTTTATTGGTTCTTGCGCGGAGCGCTAAATCATTGACGCGCTTGGTCATCCCAATAAGGTTTAATTGATCTGCATTTTTGATAACGGGTACAATTAAGTTCCCATCTTCCAAAGCAGCAGCCATTCCAATATTGATGTTTTTTCGTTTTATTATTTTACCGTCTTGAACGGAAATATTAAGCATTGGGTGAACCGTTAGCGCATGTGCTACGGCCTCCAAAAATATAGGGGTAAATGTAATATTTTGCCCCTCTCGAGCTTTAAAAGCGTCCTTAATTCCTAGTCTCCAATTCCATATTTTAGTGACATCTACTTCAATAAAAGATTGTACATGTGCCGACGTCTGAATGGAATCGGTCATGTGTTTAGATACTAATTTCCCCATTCGAGACATTTCAATAATCTCATCTTCCCCTTGACTTACTACAGGGCTTACTGTAGCTGAACTGGCTGCAATAGATACACTTGGAGCTGGGGTATTTGTTGGGGTTATTGGAGCTGTCGCATGTACAGGAGTTGACTGCGATTTATTTGACAAGTAGGATAGTATGTCATTTTTAGTTACCCTTCCCTCTTTACCGGATCCTTGAATCGCATCTAATTCAGATTGAGAAACGCCTTCTTTTTTAGCAATATTTTTTACTAATGGCGAATAAAATCGTGAACCATTAGAACTAATTTTGGTGGTTGAAATTACAGTATCTTGAGCCTTTGCTATAGAAGCTTCTAATTGGACGACTGATTCAGGTTCTGTATTCAGTGCTACTTCTGGGGTTTGTGAGACAGCCTCAGAAACATCTGAATCTGTTTCAATTATAGCAATGGTTTGTCCTACTTCGATAACAGAATCTACTTCAAATAGTTTCTGAATTAACACACCTTCAACTTCACTAGGAACTTCACTATCGACCTTATCCGTTGCAATTTCTAAGACGGCTTCATCGGCTTCGATAGTCTCTCCAACGTCTTTGAGCCATGAAGTTAGGGTGGCTTCGGCTACACTCTCACCCATTTTGGGTAATTTAAGTTCAAATTTTGCCATAGTTAATGCGGATAGGTTAATTAATATAGACCACAAAATTAACTAAAATAGATGGAACTATTAAGAAATTTTAGAATTGTATTATGTCTCCGACACTATCGGCCGAATTACTACCAAGTATATAGCTGCAATTATTGGGTTGAATTTTAAAAATTGACTGGGAAGATTTAGAAGCTTGCATCTGATCAATTATGGATTTAAACGTCAAACTAGAGGCATCCAAAATCAACTCAGAATTAGATTTAATTCCATCAAAAGAAGTGATGATTTTTGGATTGAATTTTTCAACTAATCGTGAGTCGGGATTCTCAGAAACTAAAATAGGTTCATAGCATATTTCCGTTTGTTGTAGTTTTAATGGTTTCAACAATATCATCAATTTAATTCCTATAAAAACGCCTAAATCAAAAAGAACGTTGGATTTAAAATGTTTTCTGTAAAATATCTGCATGGCTCCATAGAACCGTTTAAGATAAATTGCATTTCTTCGAGTACTTTCACCTTTGTAATGAATTACAGATGTTTCTCCAAAATAATAGTTGTCATATCCTTTTTTAAGGGATTTAAAGGAAAAATCAATGTCTTCTCCGTACATGAAGTAATCTTCATCAAAGCCGTCTAAATTGTGATAAAGTGAGCGTTTTAACACCATAAAAGCACCGACTAAAATTTCTACTTTAGTAATATCAAACTCGTTAATATGGTTTGCGTAATAGCTCTTAGAATTTCCTAATATTTTTTTAATCGCAATATCAACGAGTGGGATATTTCGTTTGCTTTCTGGAAGGTAATTTCCAGAACCATCAATCAATCGACAGCCTATGATTCCTAAGTTTGTTTGTTTTTCTGCAAAATTGAGAATGGATTCAAAAGTATCTTCTGCGACGACGGTATCAGGATTCAAAATACAGACATACTCCCCTTTTGCAAGCTGTACCGCTTGATTATTGGCTTTTGAAAACCCTACATTTGAATAATTTTCAATTAAAGTTACTGACGGAAATTTATCCTTCACCATGTCACAACTCCCGTCCTTAGAGTTGTTATCTATGACAATAATTTCTGAAGGAATACTAACTAAAGCAGCTTCAACACTTTGCAAGCATAGCTCGAGAAAGTAGCGAACATTATAATTTAAGATGACAACCGATAGTTTCAAGATAAATTAGGATTTAAGAGAAAGTTCAAATGGAATTCTATTGGTGATGCTTCGCCCAAGCGTCACTTCGTCGGCATACTCTAATTCATCGCCAACCGAAATTCCACGAGCAATGGTAGATATTACAACCTCCAAATCTTGAATTTGTTTGAAAATATAAAAATTGGTCGTATCGCCTTCCATCGTAGAACTTAACGCAAAAATGAGTTCTTTAATTGTGCCTGAACGTACTTTTTCGACTAAACTATTAATTTTCAAGTCGTGAGGTCCAATACCGTCCATGGGAGATATTTTACCACCCAATACATGGTAAACACCTCTATAAGATGCAGTACTTTCAATCGCCATCACATCTCTAATATCTTCTACCACACAGACCAATTCTTGGTTACGATTGGTATTGATACAAATTTCACATAATTCTGAATCACTGATATTATGGCAGTTTTTACAAAAATTAATGTTTTGACGCATCTTTTGCAGGGCATCTGTCAAATGAAGTGTTTGAGACTCTGGCTGACGCATCAAATGAAGTACAAGCCTAAGGGCTGTTCGACGTCCAATACCTGGCAATTGTGCAACTTCATCCACAGCACTCTGCAATAATTTAGAAGAAAATTCCATGACACAAATTTATATAAAATTAAACGAATTTATGTTGTGAATTTAAACATCTCCAAAAACTCAAAATAAGGCTTAATTTATAATTAATTTTTTAGTGATTTCCTGATTTAATGTATTCACTTTTAAGAAGTACAGTCCTTGTGGAGCCTGTAATTCTATTTCAGGGTTTTGAGACAAGTCTCTGTTTTTCTCATAAAAAACCAACTTCCCAAGAGGATCATAAATTTTGATCGTCACCAGAGTATTTAATTGCCAATTCAATTTAAAAGTTCCTGTGGATGGGTTTGGCGAGAGCGTCAAATCTGATATTTGTAAATCGCCCACTCCTAAAGCTTCAGGGTTAAACAAGTTAACACGCCACAGTCCTCGTCCGTATGTTGCCACATACAATTTGTTATCTGCGTTATTTATCTCTAATTCATTAACTTTAACATTTGGCAGTCCCGTATTATAGGGGGTCCAAATAGTTTCATTGTCTCTCAAATAATAGACCCCATAATTCATTCCTAAGTATAATATATCTTCTCCATAGGTTGTATCCCAAACCAATGCCAAGGCAGAAAAACTAGGCAAGTCATGAGTTGCAATACTCCAAGTTGCACCACCATCACTAGAGATATAAACTTTTTCAGACGAATTAGTCGCAATAGCTAGTTTATTAGAATTGGTAGGATGAATGGCTATCGAATTAATATTGCCTGAAAACCCAGTCAG
>JABAYY010000078.1:37061-42655 GCA_018608765.1 Flavobacteriaceae bacterium | reverse complement strand
AGTATTTTTGTGACGTTCAACAATTTAATTTAAACACTTATGAAATTTATTACTTCTTTAAAGAAACAAATGACACTGGCGTTTGTAGTTGGGATTCTTTTAAGCTTAACCTCTTGTGGGTCTTTCCAGTATTCTGGAATCTACGACGATGGAATTTATTCCGAGTCTAATCCTGCTAAAGAAGTTACTGAAACTACAGACAATACATCCAATTCATCCGATTATTATAAAAATTATTTTAGAGAAAAATCACTTCAAATCGAAGAGGATAATACTGTTTTTACCGATGTTGATTCCTATGAAGGAGCGTATGAAGACGACTCAGAAAGTACAAATAATTACGCCGGTTGGGGCGAAAACAACAGTAGTGAAATAATTATCAACGTTTATGACAATGGACCTTATTATGGCAATGCATGGGGAAACAACTGGGGTAATAATTGGGGAAATAACTGGGGCTGGAATTTTGGCTGGAACAATTGGGGCTTCATGTGGCAACCAAACTTTTACAATTCATGGAACAACCCTTATTGTTACTACGGCTGTTACAGCAACTACGGATATTATAATAATGGATACTATAACTACGGCTACAATCGCTACAGAGGGCGTTCATATTCATACATCAATGGACAAAGAAGGTCAGCATATCGAAATTCAAGCCTGAGCAGTCGAAGTGTTTTAAGTGCCGCAACAAGAAGCAGAGTGACGCGTCCAAATTCAAGATCTACAACAAGAACCACTAGATCGACGACACGTCCCACTAACACAAGACCGACGCGAAGCAACTCAACGACACGTCCAAACACAACTACAAGACCATCGCGAAGCAACTCAACGACACGCCCTAATACAACTACAAGACCATCGCGAGGCAACTCAACGACACGCCCTAATACAACTACAAGACCATCGCGAAGCAACTCAACAACACGCCCTAATACAACTACAAGACCATCGCGAAGCAACTCAACGACACGCCCTAATACAACACGAAGTTCAACACGTTCAAGCAGACCCTCTTCAACAAGATCTACACGGTCAAGTTCAACAACAAGAAGCAGCAGCAGTAGAAGTAGCAGCAGTGGCAGCTCTACTAGAAGAAAAAATAATTAGGCACAAGCAAAATATACGCAAATGAAAAATTTAGTTTTAACTCTAATGGGGGTAGCCTCCATGGTAAGCACCTATGGTCAAGACTTAACGGATGCTTTGAGGTATTCAACAGGTGAAACAGAAGGTACAGCACGATTTAAGTCAATGAGCGGAGCTTTTGGCGCCCTCGGTGGCGACATGTCTGCAGTGAGCATCAATCCGGCTGGATCTGCCATTTTTAATTTAAGCCATGGCTCAATGACGATTGCAACCCAAAGCAAGTCTAACGCTGTATTATATGGCTCTAATACACAACGCATAAAAGATGATTCTTTTGATATGACTCAAATTGGAGCGACACTTGTCTTTAACAATAGAAATCTTGAATCTGGATGGAATAAATTTGTAATTAGTCTTTTTTATGAGCAACTTCAAAGTTATGACAACCAATTTTTTGCTGCAGGAACGACACAGAATTCTATTGGAAGCTATTTCACAGAGTATGCTAACGGACTCAGACTTGATGAAATTACAGCACTGCAAGGAGAAAGCATTACTCAGGCTTACGGCGAAATCGGATCTGCTTATGGCTCTGGTTTTCAGCAAGCCTTCTTAGGATATGAAAGCTTTATTTTGGAACCTGCTGATGACACAGATAATGAAAATACCGTGTACACCTCTAATATTGCTGATGGAGATTTCTATCAAGAATACAGCTATGCTTCTACAGGGTACAATGGTAAGTTTTCCGCAAACATTGGATTTCAGTATGACAAAAACATCTATTTTGGAATTAACTTAAATTCTCACTTCGTAAACTACGAAAGAAGCACTTACTTCTACGAAGAAAACACCAACACAGGATCCACAATAAATCAAGTTGATTTTGAAAATTCCCTATTAACAACAGGTGAAGGCTTTTCGTTACAACTTGGAAGTATTGTAAAAGTCAATGACTTTATAAGATTAGGACTCACATACGACAGTCCTACTTGGTTGCGACTTAGAGAAGAAACCACACAATACCTCTACACTTTTGAGGACGCTACCAGCCTTGAAGCTGAAGTTGACCCAGCTGTTATTAATGTATTCCCACAATACAACTTACGAACTCCAGCAAAAATCACAGGAAGTGCTGCTTTTGTTATTGGGGATACTGGACTGATCAGCATTGATTATTCTAGAAAAGATTACAGTGCCACTAAATTTAGATCGAATTCTGGTGGTAGTTTTTCACAACAAAACTCCATCCTAAGCAACTCCTTAAAAGCGGCTAGCACCTTACGAATTGGGGGCGAACTTAGACATAAGAAATTTAGTTACCGTGGGGGATATAAAATGGAGCAAAGCCCATATAAAGACACTGCTGCTTATGGCGATCTAAAAGGATTTTCTCTTGGATTGGGATACGATTTTGGAGGCTCTCGACTGGATTTGGCTTATGAAAGTTCTAAACGCAAAATGGAAAACAGTTTCTTTAATGCTGGCAACTTAGATGCGGCTAGAATAAACCGAACGAATTCTAATGTATCTCTTACACTGAGTATGAGTTTATAGAGCTCTATATTTTTAAACAAGAAAGCCCGTAATTAAGTTACGGGCTTTCTTGTTTTTAATCATTATTACTTATCTCTTAAGAGTGAAATGTGCATTCAACAAGGTCGGCTCTCCTGTGACAGGCTCGTTATAGTACAGCACAAACCAATAGTCACTTGATGGTAACATGGCTCCATTATAGGTGCCATCCCACCCATCACTAGACGGACGGATTTCTTTTAAGAGCTTGCCATACCTGTCAAATATTTGGATTTTAGCACTTAATTGATTTGAAACGCTGAGGATGTTCCAAGAGTCATGATATCCATCTCCATTTGGTGTGAAATATTTTGGATAGTCAATGATAAAAACAACTGCCTGTCCTACCCCACAGCCATTTAAGTCCCGTACATTAACCACGCGTTCACCCGGATTTACTCCGACAAAGATACCTGTATCTTGCCATGGTCCTTGGTCGATATTATATTCATAATCCCCTAAGCCCGTTGCGGTAACTTCAACAATATGGGTGTCTGCAAATGCCTGTGTTGTTACTACTGCAGTAACCGTTGGCGGTGAACTTTCTATCACTGTAAACACTTCAATTGGCGCCGCACATTGAGTGGCTAGAAGCGCATCAAAAACTTCTAAAGTATAAACGCCTGCTTCTGTTGGTATATAACTAGATGTTGTCTCTACAACAGCCCCTGCATCATCTCTCCAAATAAAGATATAATCAGAATTTGATAAGCCTGTTGTAATTTCTAAAGGTCCTAAAACCTCCGTTCCATTGGTGTCTACACATAATACATACTCATCATCGATATCTATGTATGGTAACGGATTTACCTTCAATATTAGTGGAGCTGTTTCATAGCATACAGAGCTATCTACCAATGTTCCTGTGGCATCTATTATTTGGGTATTATTATCAACACGTGCGAAAATAACTTGGGGGTTTACGGTATTTTGATAAAAGCTTGGCAGTTCAAATTGATCCAGATCTGCATCTATCTGACTCGCAAAATAACGAACTAAATAATTTGTGGGATCTTGACCGTTCAATACAAAGGAATCTTGTGTGGTTAAATCAAATAACACACTATCATTGGTTGGATCATTATCTGTCTCTACATTGTCGTCACAAAGTGCAAATGGCTCATCTGGTGAAGTTGCTTGCGCAGCTTCTAGAACTTCTAAATTAAATTCTATTGTTGTGTTTTGACATCTCGTAATGGTATTGAGGACGTTCACATAAAGAGTCTGTGGATTGCTGGTGTTCATATAAGGACTCGTCAAGGGGTTGATCCCTTGGGTTGCATCCAATGAAGTTTCATAATACGTCACAAGAAATTCAGATGCGCTTTGTGCTCCTCGAATCAAATCGGTTTGAACCTCTAAATCAAACGCATAGATACCGTCTGTGTTAAGCTCACAAGCAATTAAAGTTGCGACAGGATTCGCTTCTGGTAATGGGTTTACAATTACATCAAAATCTACAATTGCGAAACAACCTGTTATATCGTTGGTCACACGAACATAAATTGTTTGAATGGGAATATTAGTGTTCGTATAGGTGTCTGGAAATTGAATAGAGTTGGTACCCGCCTCGGCATCTGTAAGCGTTTCGTGATATGTTGGTGTGACGCCTAATTCACCGTCCAAAAGGAACGTTTCATTTTGTGTTAAGTCAAAAACTTCCTGTCCATTTCCACTTGCATTGTCATCACACAAATCAATATTTGCAGGTGTCTGTGGCACTGGAATTGGCAACACTTCTAGTGTTAAGGAGGTAAAATCATAACAACCCGTAACTTGATTTGAGACACGCACAAATACGGTTTGAGGATTGCTAATATTTGTATAAGGACTTGATAGAGGAGAACTATTAGCTTCTGCATCTAACTGCGTCAAGTGGTAGCTAAAATCTAGCCCAGTTTGACCGTTTAATATCTGTCCTTCCCTATCTTCTAATGTGAAGGCTTCCTGCTCATCGCCGGGCGCATTGTCATCACATAATAGTAAAGGACTGGGATCCACCAATACTGGAAGTGGATTGACTATCAATTCTAAGCTTGTAATCTTTTCACAGCCTGTAGCATTGTATGCAACACGAATCCAAACAGTTTGAGGATTGGAAAGGTTTGTATAATCTGCTGGCGTTACGATTTCAAATGTTTCATTTTGAGCATCAACTTGTGTTTCATAATAACCAATTGTTACTTCTGAAGCTGGTACTAGATCCAAAAACTCGTCCGCCTTAGTTGTCAAGTTAAACTGCGCAAATTCATCCGCATCATCATCACAAACTTCAAGAGAAGTTGGATCAAATAATTGAGGGGTTGGATTGACAACCAATACCAATTCTACAATCGTAGCACAAAGCGTGGTTATTGTAGGGTTTACGATGCGCGCAAAAACCGTTTGTGTATCAACTTGTATATTATTATAAGGGCTAGATAAAGCATTAACTTCGTTTTCAGCATCTGACATAGTCTCATGATAGCTAATTGTAATACCAGCCACTCCATTTGAAATCTCAAGATCTTTATCGGTCAACATAAAGACTCCAAAACCATCGCTGTCGGGATCGCAATTGGTTAAATCCTGTGGAATTATAGCCTCAGGAGATGGTGATACTTTCAAATCCAAAGCAACGGTAGTAAAACATCCTGTGTTTATATCTTGTCCCCGTGCAATAACCGTTTGAGGATTGCTAATATTTGTGTAAGGACTTACCAATGGATTTGTTTCCGAATCTGCATCTAACTGTGTAAGATAATACGTAATTGAATAATTGGTGTTTCCGTTCTGAATCTCACCATCCTTGTCTGTTAAATCTATCTGAGTGAACCCATCCGGAGTTCCATCATCACAAATCTCTAGTTCTGTTGGAACTACCAGTTGAGGCAGTGGATTGACAATAAGTGTAAAACTCCCTGTGATGCGACAGCCTGTGGTTA
>JABAYY010000078.1:0-36961 GCA_018608765.1 Flavobacteriaceae bacterium | reverse complement strand
CATCACATATAGACAAAGCTGTCATGGTAACGGTGCTTGGCAGTGGATTGACAATAAGTGTAAAACTCCCTGTGATGCGACAGCCTGTGGTTAAATCTGTAAGGGCTACATGGAGGGTTTGTGGACTGGAGGTGTTTTGGTACAGTCCTGTCAGTTCATTTATATTATTGAGCGCATCGGTTTCGGTTTCGTAGTAAGTGACACTTACATTTTGACCGTTGATGATTTCTGTGTCCTTGGTACTTAAATCAAAGAGTTCTTGTAAATCACCTGCATTGGTGTCGTCACATAATTCATAGTCTGTAATGGTGGGAACTACTGGAAGGGGGTCAACTAGTAGTTCTAATGTGGTGGTGTCAAAACAGCCGGTGGTGGTGTTTTCTAAACGTATGAAAAGTGTTTGCTCATCTGGAATGATGCTCGTGTAAGGACTTGTAACGGGGGATGAATTGGTGTCTGCATCGCCTTGCGTTTCGTGATAGCTTACAACCATTTCTAACTGAGTGCCTGCAACTATTAAGTCGATCCCTGTAAAATCAAATGTCGCTAGACCATCATAGTCATCATCACATATAGTTTGAGTGCCTATAGCATTGGCTATCGGCAGTGGGTTGACGCGTAGCTCCAAAGGCATGGTGCTAAAACAGTTGGTGGTGGTGTTTTCTAAACGTATGATTATTATTTGACTGTTTCCGATGGTATTGGTGTAAGGACTGGCTAAAGGTGAGGTGTTTGTGTCTGCATCGCCTTGGGTTTCATGATAGCTTACAGCGATTCCTGTTTGTCCGTTTAAGGCTTCTGTATCCTTTGTGGTTAATGTAAATAATCCGAGTCCATCTGCGTCGTCATCACATATAGACAAAGCTGTCATGGTAACGGTGCTTGGCAGTGGATTGACAATGACGTCAAATTGAGTTGTTTCATAACACGCCTCTAAACCAATCTCTTCGACTCGAGTGAAAATAGTTTGTTGATTTGCAATGGTGTTTGTGAACGGACTAGTTAATGGATTGCTTCCTGAATCTGCATCGACTTCCGTTTCGTGATAGGTAACTGTAAAGTCTGAATCTATTTGGTCCCCTAAAACGAGTGTTGTTTGCTGCTCTAAATCAAAAGTCATGAAGCCATCTAAATCGTCATCGCAAGTTTGAAGGTTTGTAAGTCCCGAAGCATTAGCTTTGTGATTCACGACCAAATTGAATACAGGGTTTACGTCTGCAATGTAACATCCAGCACCCGCATTTGCTTCCACACGAACATATATAGGTTCTGGGGAAGAAATATTATCATATGGACTGGACAAATTATTAGTTCCTGCATCTGCATCCTCAAAACTTATATAATAACTTACGGAATAATTTTCGGGGAGTTGAGCTCCTAATATATCGAGTGTTTGACTTGACAAATCAAACGATTCCGAACCATCATTACTGATGTCGTCACAAACCACCATATCGGTTGGTAAAAAAATCAAAGGTTGATCAAGAAGGTTCAATGTAAACGAAACGGTCTCATAACATCCAGATGTTTTGTATTCAAACCGCGCATAAATAATTTGACCGTCTGTCCCCGAAAAAGCAACAACATCAGCCGCTGAAATTGGGTTAGAATCTGCATCAGCATTTGCTTGAGTTTCATGATATGTTAACACAAAATCGCCTTGGTTTGTAGTGGGCGCGTAAATTATAGCATCATTTTCAGTCAGATCAAAAACTCCAAACGCTGTTCCAGTATTACAAACAAATAAATCATCGGGTGCGGCATACACTAATTCTGGTGAAACTTCAATACACACTTCCTCAGAATATTCACATCCAAAATCATCCAACGCACGGTATGTGTAGCAAAATACTCCTTCTGCAGATGGCTGAACTGTAATTGTATTACCCTCTGTATTGATTATACTACTATCATCGTCCCAAGATTCAGAAACCATTGTTGGCGTAAAAGAAAGATCTGGAGGTTGGATTGTAGGGTCAAAATTTAAAACCCATGAAAATATATAACCATTATCTTGACCAATATTATCTGTAATTCGAATGGTCCAACTTCCGTTCAGGGAAGAGCCAATAAGACCATTTAGAGAGTTTACGGAAGAATAGGTTCCTTCTGGCACAAATGAATCTGAATATGTAGCTGGGCCATCTCCACTGACAAACATTTCATCAGGCTGAATCCCACCAACTAAAGTCGGGAAGGCATTTCCTGGAATGAAGCAATATTGAAAACCGACACCTGGAGTTAATATATTACTTTGACCATCAACTGCGGCTGTAGCCCAAGGGATTCCTAAGTTTGCCGACCCCCCTCCTTGATCATGAAGACGCACAAGTTCACCGGTAGGTGAAATTATTTCAATATCTAAATCTCCTAAATAGGAGTGCTCCATGACTAAACAAATTTCAATCAATTGATTAATATCGTCTAAAGTTTGATCCGATTCAAAACAATCAACAATAATTTCTGTTTCATAAACGGCACCACTTCCATCCGGTAAAAAGGTAACTTCACTTTCTGGAGGCGTACACTCATTTAGAAACGGAACTACATTTGCGACACCATTAATAGTCGTGGAATCACCAAAACAAATGGTTGAATCTGTCGCTGCTGTTCCAGTGAAATCTGTGGGCAACGCCACTTGAATCACTTGGTTTATTAAATTTGTGTTTTTACAGCCCCCTTCATCAACACTGGTATTGGTGTCAGTAATGTCTAGATTTACTAGATATACGCCTGGGGTATCATAAGAAAATACCGCCGTTTGACCGGCTTGAGTTGTACCATCCCCAAGATCCCATTCATAGGTTGCTCCATCGCCGCTAGTACTAAACTGACCACTTCCTGTTAAGGTAATTTCTTCATTTGGACACACTTGTATGTAACCATCATCATTGGATTCCGGACTTGAAGAATCCAACACAGAAACAATCGTCTGACAGGGCTCAAAACATGAAATATCTGCGACCCAACCAGTATCATTAACACCGCCACTAGACGTAAACACAATGGTGATACAACCTGAAACATTGTCCTGTGTAGCAGAAACAAAACCAGGGCTACTTGCCGCTGTTGTTCCTGAAAAATTTCCAAATAAAGTCGTTGCGTCAAGTGCATCATCTGCGTTATAAATTGCCATAACATCTGCTCCAGCTTGCGTGGCAAATGCAGTAAAATCTAACTGAACCAATTGCCCTGCAGTTTCTGGACAAATTACATAGGTAATAGATTCATTTCCTGAATAAGGCCCAGTCGCTCCACCTGTATCTACAAAAGTTCCTGAACATGAATTGATTGTAACTCCATCTTCAATGACAAACACTTGTGCTGTTAATGAAACTGAAAAGAGTATGCTAAAAAGTAAAACTAATTTTCTCATTTCTTTTCTGTTTTAGAGTGTTGTGATTTGACTAAAATGAAGTAATCTGTACCATCGACACGATACATATGTTCGCCTCGACTGTAAAATGAAAAGGAGTACTTGAGTGGATTAAATTTTTGAGGATTAAAACCTAAATCTCTTTGAAGGGTTGGAACAAAGGCATCAAAAAGTGGAACCTCCGATAACAAAGGACATTGTTTTTGATCTTTAGAATCTGGTCTATTTTCAATCACAATTCGATTCCGAAGCAAATTTTTCATCGAAAGAACTCGGTTGGGGCGGCTCAAAATTTCTTTATCTAGAGATGCTCCGTAAACCTCCGTTAACTGCAACATTTCATTTGCCGAAAATGGAGTTGATACATTAGCGTCATACTGAATAACAGTAAGAGGCAAATAACGACGGTTTGTGTTTTGAGAATTGCAATTGTAGCTAAAAAGCACTAAAAACAATATGTATAAAAAATGTGGTTTCATCCTGGGTACAAAAGAGTTAATGTTCAATTTTATGAAAACATTCATCGCTTCTTTTAAAAAAGAAGAAATAGCAGGATAGTTTGTTTAAGATTTAGAGGGATTCTATAGTCGTAAAGTTAACATAATTTTTGGTGTAAATAGTAAAAAAAAGGAATTATTAATTCAAAATTAAAAGCATCCAACAGTGAAATTAAGTATCTTTGTGCTTAAGAATTATTGAAAACTATATTTGAAATATTAGAATGGGACTGAAAAATAATATTGAAAAAATTGATGCTATTGGCGACAATCACATTGGCACTTCTGCTGAAACCCCAATGCGATCTGATGCTTTTAAATTAAGTGCCGACGACAAAATTGAAATCATTAAAGATGATGTTCAACATATTATGGAAACACTGGGCTTAGACTTGAGCGACGACAGTTTAAAAGGAACTCCAAATCGCGTTGCAAAAATGTTTGTCAATGAGATTTTTGGAGGTCTAGACCCCGCTAAAAAACCCAAAGCATCCACCTTTGATAACAAGTATCAGTACGGAGAAATGTTGGTTGAAAAAAACATAACCCTCTACTCCACTTGCGAGCATCACTTCCTTCCAATAGTAGGAAGAGCACATGTAGCCTATATTTCAAACGGAACAGTTGTAGGCCTTTCAAAAATGAATCGTATTGTAGATTACTTCGCAAAACGTCCACAAGTCCAAGAACGTCTGACCATACAAATTGTTGAAGAGCTTCAAAAAGTATTAAACACAAAAGATGTTGCTTGCGTTATTGATGCTAAACATTTATGTGTGAATTCTCGTGGCATAAGAGATATCGAAAGCAGCACCGTAACAAGCGAATTTGGTGGAAAATTTAAAGAAAAAGAGACCAAAAGAGAGTTTTTAAACTACATACAATTAGAGACCAAATTTTAATCCAATAAACCATGGGTAAACACAGCACAAATACACTCCATATTTACAATTCGCTTTCAGGAAAAAAAGAGGTTTTTAAACCAATTAATGAAGGTGCCATTGGAATGTATGTTTGCGGCCCAACAGTGTATAGTAATGTGCATTTAGGAAATGTCCGAACATTTATGTCGTTTGACATGATTTTCAGATATTTCAAACACCTAAATTATAAAGTACGTTACGTTCGTAACATTACCGATGCAGGACATTTAGAAAATGATGCTGATCAGGGAGAAGATCGTATTGCAAAAAAAGCACGTCTCGAACAAATTGAACCCATGGAAGTGGTACAACGTTATACAGTTGATTTTCATACCATCCTAAATACATTCAATTTTTTACCTCCCAGTATTGAACCCACTGCTACGGGACACATCGTTGAACAAATAGAAATTATCAAATCAATTCTAGAAAAAGGCTTTGCTTATGAAGCTAATGGCTCTATTTATTTTGATGTTTTAAAATATAATGAATCTCACCATTATGGGGTTTTAAGTGGTCGAAATATTGAAGACCTTATTCATAATACACGAGTGCTTGAGGGGCAAACAGATAAAAAAAATCCACAAGATTTTGCACTTTGGAAAAAAGCAGAACCAAAACACATCATGCGTTGGCCTTCTCCTTGGAGTGATGGCTTTCCGGGTTGGCATTTGGAATGTACTGCAATGAGTACAAAATATTTGGGCGAAAGCTTTGACATACACGGCGGTGGTATGGACTTAAAATTTCCGCATCACGAGTGTGAAATTGCTCAAGCGAAAGCATGGCACAACCACACACCAGTTAATTATTGGATGCATGCAAATATGCTGACTCTGAACGGACAAAAAATGGCAAAATCTACAGGTAATAATATTTTACCAGCCGAAATTTTAAGTGGAGACACCAATAAATTGACCAAAGGATTTTCTGCATCGGTCGTTCGATTTTTTATGATGCAAGCACACTACCGAAGTGTTTTAGATTTTAGTAACGATGCTTTGTTGGCTTCAGAAAAAGGATTCATGAAACTTATGGAGGCTGTCTCAACACTAAACAAACTTGAAGCGACTTCAGGCGCCAATGAATTTGATGTTTCAGCATGGAAAGCTAATTGCTACACTGCAATGAATGATGATTTTAACACGCCTATTCTAATTGCAGAATTGTTCAGTGCTGTGAAATACATCAACCAAATTAAAGATGGAAAAGCCACTATTACCGACTCCAACTTGGCTTTACTAAAAGATGTGATGCATCAATTTGTTTTTGATATTCTTGGTCTTAAAAACGTTATTTCTAACAAACAAGATCAAAAACTTGGTGATACAGTTGAACTCCTCATCAGGATGCGAAACGATGCAAGAGCACAAAAAGATTTTTCACTTTCAGACAAAATAAGAGACGAATTGCTGGCTATTGGAATTCAACTAAAGGATGGCAAAGATGGCACTACATTTATCCTAGATTAAAATCCATGAAAACTATTTTGATTGCGCCATTGTTATTTTTAATAAAGCTGTATCAAAATTTCATTTCGCCTTTAACCCCTTCAAGTTGTCGGTATCAACCAACGTGTTCACATTACACAAAAGAAGCTTTACAATCTCATGGATTATTAAAAGGAGGCTACCTTAGCGTCAAACGTATCTTAAGTTGTCACCCATGGGGCGGCTCTGGACACGATCCTGTACCAAAACAATAACACTCCTAATTTATTAAAATCGTGGAAGGCTTAAGTTTCGCTTCTATTTTTTATATTTACAATCTAAACAAATGAAAATGTATTTTTTACAGATTATATGGGATCCTGCCACTGAAGGCATTGCTCTTTTTGGAGATTTTAAAATTCACTACTACAGCCTTATGTGGATGGCTGCTTTTGTAGCAGGCTGGTATTTGATGAAAAAGATTTACAAAAACGAAGGGCAATCGGAAGAAAAACTAGACGGATTGTTCATGTACTCTGTTTTAGGAATTATGATTGGAGCGCGTTTAGGACACGTTATTTTTTATCAATCTGAATTATTTAGAGAAGACTTTTTAAGCGTCTTTCTGCCCTTCAGTTTTAGTGGCGGATTTGAGTTTACAGGTTTTAGAGGTTTAGCCAGTCATGGTGCTGCAGTAGGAATGATTATTTCTATGTGGCTCTACAATAAAAAGGTGTTGAAAAAATCGGTGCTTTGGATTCTGGACCGCGTCGTCATTGCTTGTGCTTTAGGAGCTGTATTTATACGAATTGGCAATTTCTTTAATTCTGAAATGATAGGAAAAGTAGCTGGAGACGGTTTCCCTTTAGCAATCATATTCAAACAATTGGACAATATCCCTAGACACCCTGGGCAATTATACGAAGCGTTTGGGTATGTGTTCGTATTTCTAATCTTATTTTTCTTGTACTGGAAAACGAAAAAAAATACACAAACAGGTTTTCTGTTTGGCCTATTTTTAGTGCTATTGATGTCAGTGAGAGTGGTGGTCGAACAATTTAAAATTGCCCAAATTGACAGCCGTGAAGATTGGATTTTTGGTCTAAATACCGGTCAAGTATTGAGCATTCCTTTTGTGCTTTGTGGGTTGTATTTTATGTTTGTCTATAAACCTAAAACAGTGTAAGTACATTTATTTTTTGAGAGAATTGAGTGGTTTTTAAGAACTAATTTTAAAAGACCATCCATCTGTTGTTTTATAATTCTTCCTCTTTACAGTGGTATTTAACGCCGCTTCCAGAACCTGTTGTTAGAATCATTCCTTCCTTTACTAAGTAATTTAAATCCTTTTTTAACGTATTTCTAGAGTGTAGTAAGTTTTCTTCTAAGTCTTTTACTTGAATAATTCTGTGCTGCTTTATATATCCATTCTGTATCCAATTGTATCCAATTGTATCCAATTAGAAATTAACACGCTCAGAATTAAACCAAAAAAAAGCCGCTCAATGAGCGGCTTTTATAATATTTAATAATGGGTTATTATTCCCCTTTTTTATCTAAACGTTTCAATGTGTCATGCATGATTGGCGTTGCAATAAACAAAGAAGAGTAGGTCCCTACAAGCACCCCTACAATAAGCGCAAATAACAATCCTCTTAAGGAATCTGCTCCGAATGTAAACATCGCTAATAACACCACTAAAGTGGTTAAGGAGGTGTTTAAAGTACGACTTAAGGTACTGCTCAGTGCACTGTTGACAACATTGTCAAATTTCCAACTTGTATGCTCATTTAAGTATTCTCTAATTCTATCAAATACAACCACGGTATCATTTAATGAATACCCAATTACGGTCAAAATTGCCGCAATAAATGCTTGATCAATTTCCATACTGAAAGGTAAGAACCTCCAAGCAATAGAGAAGATCCCTAACACAATTAAAACATCATGAAATACGGCTGCTACAGCACCTAATGAAAATTGCCATTTTTTGAATCGTATTAAGATATAAAGGAATACAACGATCAAAGATCCTAAGACAGCCCATACAGAAGATTTTTTAATATCATCTGCGATGGTTGGACTTACTTTTCCTGCATACATTTTACCGACATTGTTATCGGCATCAATAAACTGCTTATATGTTGTTGCATCTGGTAAAAATGGCACCAAAGCTTCGTATAATTTTTCTTGAACTTCTTGATCTACTTCCGCTGAGTTTTGGTCAACCTTGTACTTCGTAGAAATTTTTAATTGGTTTGCACTACCAATTGTCTTCACCTCAGCACTGTTAAAAACGTCAGTCAATGCCGCTTTCACTTCTTCAGTGTTCATGTCTTGTGCAAAACGAACGGTGTATGTTCTACCTCCGACAAAATCAATACCTTGATCCAGTCCTGTTGTAAATAACGATCCTAGACCTGCAATGATAATTGTTCCAGAAATTAGGTAGGCTATTTTACGTTTTTTAAGGAATTCAATATTGATTGAACGGAACAAACCTTTGGTCATTCCAGTTGAGAATTCTAATTTTCCACCACGGTTTATATGCCAGTCGATTAATAATCTTGAGATAAAAATCGCTGTAAATAAAGAGGTTAAAATACCTATTAAAAGAGTCGTTGCAAATCCTTTAATTGGTCCTGTTCCAAATACATATAAAATTAAGGCTGTTAATCCTGTTGTAATGTTGGCATCTAAAATGGACGATAATGCATTATTAAATCCATCTTTGATAGATTCTTTTTGACCTTTTCCTTTGAATAATTCTTCTCGAATACGCTCATAAATAAGAACATTTGCATCTACCGCAATACCAATGGTTAATACAATACCTGCAATTCCAGGTAAGGTTAAAACAGCACCCAATCCAGAAAGAATTCCGAAAATTAAAATAATATTTAGTACCAATGCGATATTTGAGTAAATCCCTGCTTTTCCGTAGTAGAACAACATCCATAAAAGCACCAAGACTAAAGCGATTAGGAATGATTTCATTCCACTGTCAATCGCTTCTTGACCTAATGAAGGCCCTACTTCTTCTGCTTGTACAATGTCTGCCGAAGCTGGAAGTTTACCCGCACGTAGTACGTTTGCTAAATCCACTGCTTCATTTAAGGTGAATGACCCAGATATCTCAGAGTTTCCACCTGCAATTGCTCCTGAAGTTACACCAGGTGCTGAATACACAATTTCATCTAAAACAATTGCAATTTGACCTGCAGTGTTAAACGCATTGCCTGTCATTTCTTCCCATACTTTGGCTCCCTTGAGGTTCATTTGCATGGACACACTTGGATTACCGTTTTGTTGGTAGGCTTGACGTGCATCTGTGATTACGGCTCCACTCAATGGTGGCTCATTATCTCTATTTCCTTTTAAAGCATATAATTCAACCAGTTCAATGCTTTGAGAATCTTCACCTGTCGTTTGTTGAACTTGAGGAATTCCCCATACAAATTTTGCATAGCGTTGTTCTGGAGTCAATAGCGCACGAACTTGTGGGTTGTCTAAGTAATCTGTAACGAGTTGCTTGTCTTTTAATTCAAAAGAAGCAAGTACGGGTCCACCATTATAGCCTGGTGCACGAATTAAATCGATTAATGGGTTTACTTCACCTGTATCACCTGTTACTGCATCGGTGTCTCCAATAATATCAGAGATTGCATCGTCTGTAGTTTCAGTGGCATTGGATTCAACTTCTGGTGTAGACGTTTCAACTATTCCTTTTAAAGTTTCATTGGCTTGGAAAATAAACGTTCCAAACTCGTCTCCTTTAAAGGCATCCCAAAACTCTAACTGAGCGGTACTTTGTAACAATCCTTTGACACGTTCAATTTCTTTGGCTCCTGGCAGTTCAACTAAGATACGTCCAGAAGTTCCAATACGTTGAATATTTGGTTGCGTCACCCCAAACTTGTCAATACGTTTACGAAGGACTTCAAAAGCCGACACAATCGATTCATCTATTTTAAGCGACAACACAGGCTTAACCTCATCATCTGTCATATCAAACGTAATTTCTTCGCTTAAGGTACGATTCGCAAAAATATCTGGAGATGCCAATTTAGTATCGCCTTGAATCGCTTCAAACGCTACAAAAAAGTCTTCTAAATAAGTGTTTTGACTGTCCTTTTGAAGTTCTTCGGCATCACTCAATGCTTTTCTAAACACCGGGTCTTTACTTTCGTTTGCCAATCCAACAAGGATATCTTTTACAGATATTTGAAGAATGACACTGATACCTCCTTTAAGGTCCAAACCAAGATTCATGGATTTTTCCTTGACTTCATCAAAATTATACTGAGCAATTCCGATGTTATAAACTTCTTCGTTTTTCAACGAGTCTAAATACGTGACTTGTGCAAGCGCGCGTTTAGCGTCATAATCTGTTTCAGTATCTGCTATTTTTTCTATAGCAAATTGCTTAGCATTGTCTTCTATTTGGTTTGCTTTAAAACTAAATGATAATTGGTATATACTTACCAAACCAAATAAGAAAGCAAATAATTTTACGAGTCCTTTATTTTGCATTGTGAATTAATTTAATATGCATTAATTTTTATAAACGAGCAAATATATGATTTACGAAGTGAATTGACAATAGAATCTTTTGTTTTCAATAAAAAGAGTATTTTAATGTCTGTTTTTTAGTCAAAAACACAAATCACAACCTTACTATAGTTACACGTCTAGTAATGAATTTGTTTTTTTAACACCTTCGGCGCTGGTATGTAAATGTGCTTTTTCGCTATCGCTCAGTTTGATTTCGACGATATTCTCGATTCCATTAGCACCTAAGACAACAGGGACTCCGATACACAAGTCCGATAAGCCATACTCACCATCTAACATTACAGAACATGGGAATATTTTTTTCTGATCACAAGCAATTGCTTGTACCAATCCACTTACGGCTGCTCCTGGTGCATACCAAGCGGACGTACCTAAAAGTTTTGTGAGAGTTGCTCCACCAACTTTGGTGTCTTCCTTTACTTGCTCTAGACGTTCATTTGATATGAACTCTGAAACTTTAATACTGTTTCGAGTTGCATGCGAGATTAAAGGCACCATTCCAACATCGCTATGTCCGCCAATAACCATGCCATCAACATCACTTATTGGAGCCTCTAAAGCTTCGGCCAATCTATATTTGAAACGTGCGGAATCTAAAGCCCCACCCATTCCAATAATTTTATGGGATGGCAATCCTGTAACTTTATGAGCAAGATAGGTCATGGTATCCATAGGGTTACTCACAACAATCAGGACTGTATTTGGAGACTGCTCTACCAAACTTGTAGAAACTGTTTTTACAATTCCTGCATTGATTCCTATCAATTCTTCACGTGTCATTCCTGGTTTTCTTGGAATTCCCGATGTAATTACACAAATATCGCTGTTTGCTGTCTTTGAATAATCATTGGTAGAACCTGTTATTTTGGTGTCAAAACCATTTAGGGAGGCACACTGCATCAAGTCCATGGCTTTTCCTTCTGCATAGCCTTCTTTGATGTCTAATAAAACAACTTCAGAAGCAAAGTTTTTAATGGCGATGTATTCTGCGCAACTTGCTCCAACTGCTCCAGCACCAACTACTGTTATTTTCATTTTAATTTATTTTTTATTACTATGATTATCTAAAACTAATTGCAACGCCTAGGGATGCAGTACTGTATTCTTGCATGGTATAATCGGCAAAAATCTTAACAAAAGGAAGGTTTAAACGTGCACCCAAGGTAGCACGCGCCCCCGTGGATTTGAATTTTAAACTAATTGGATCTGAAATAGATTCGACCACAGAACCTTGATTGGTTCCATCAGCAGATTCAAGCTCATACGTTAGACTATAATCTCCTTTGACTTTAAATGTTGACGTTCCACCATTGTAACCTATACCTCCATAAAGAGTCACAATTTGAAAATCTAACGACCCCAATGCTTGAACAGTCCAAATATTTAATTTGAATTCAGCTCCCCCATTGGTCACAGAAACTTGATCTGATAAATCTCCTGTTTGAATTGTGTAGTCGATTGTTGAAGTGGTATAAGCCCCTAAAACGGAAACGGAAAACGGAAGCTTTCCTACGAGTCCAAGATACTGAGTTAAATCGTGCTGAAGACCCACTCCAATTAAATTGGCGTCTACTTTTGAGGCAAAACCTGTTTTGGGAACATACCTTAATTTGATCGTTGTTTTAAAAGGCAATCCAAGACCCACTTGAACAAAAGGGGTTGGAATGGCATTGACAGGTAAATCTTTTGCAATTCCACCAGGCAATTCAAAAGATCCTGTCTTATAGTTATTCCCATGATAAGGGATTGAAACATTAAACGTAGTGTTCGAACTGTCTTTCCCTAAAACGGTTGGAATGCTTGTTCCTCCGTTTGCAACTGATAAAAAACTATAGTCATCGGCTATAAACTCAAATACCTTGTCTTTACCCGGAGTAAAAGCTGCATTGAGTCCAAAAGTAATATCAAACCCAAGTTTTTTATGCGATTTAGCGGTGGAATACCACCCACCGTTCATACTACTCATAAGTCCTTTCATTGAGGGACTAAGGTAGTTTTGTATTAAAGTACTGGCATCATCCGATCCAAGTACGACAGCTCCAATGTCTTGAGCACTGGATACGTTCACTCCAACAAGAAGTGCACAGAAAATAATTATTTTTTTCATCTCAATACGATTTGGGATTACTATTTAAGCATCTATATTGGCATAAATTGCGTTTTTCTCTATAAATTCTCTTCTTGGTGGGACATCATCCCCCATCAACATTGAGAAGATACGGTCGGCTTCAGTTCCATTGTCAACTTGAATTTGACGTAAGGTTCTAAATTCTGGATTCATAGTGGTGTCCCAAAGTTGTACCGCATTCATTTCTCCAAGACCTTTATAACGTTGAATTTTTGCACCGTCGCCATATTGTTCCATCAGTGCCAAACGTTCTTCATCATTCCATGCATATTCTTTTTTGGCTCCTTTTTTGACTAAAAATAAAGGAGGCGTAGCGATGTAAATATGTCCGTTTTCTATCAATTCTTTCATATATCTAAAGAAGAATGTCAAAATAAGTGTTTCAATATGACTTCCATCAATATCGGCATCACACATAATCACAATTTTATGGTATCTTAGTTTTGAAAGGTTCAGTGCTCTTGGATCTTCTTCAGTTCCAATTGTAACGCCTAAAGCGGTGAATATGTTTTTGATTTCTTCATTTTCAAACACCTTATGAGTCATTGCTTTTTCAACATTCAGAATTTTACCTCTTAAAGGCAAAATTGCTTGAAAGGCTCTATCGCGACCCATCTTTGCTGTTCCACCTGCCGAATCTCCCTCAACTAGGTAAATTTCACATTTTTCAGGATCTTGTTCAGAACAATCACTCAGTTTTCCAGGCAACCCTCCTATACTCATCACTGTTTTTCGCTGAACCATATCACGCGCTTTTTGGGCGGCATGACGGGCTTGCGCTGCAAGAATCACTTTTTGAACTATTATTTTAGCATCATCTGGATTTTCTTCCAAATAATTTGTCAGCATTTCTGAAACTGCCTGACTCACCGAAGCGGATACTTCTCTGTTTCCTAACTTGGTTTTGGTTTGTCCTTCAAATTGAGGCTCTTGTACTTTTACAGAAACAATAGCAGTCAATCCTTCACGGAAATCATCCCCTGCAATGTCAAACTTAAGCTTGTCTAACATTCCGGATTCATCCGCATATTTTTTTAATGTATGTGTCAGTCCACGACGGAAGCCCGATAAATGGGTTCCTCCTTCGTGCGTATTGATGTTATTTACATAGGAGTGTAAGTTTTCAGAATACGAGGTATTGTATATCATTGCGACTTCTACAGGAACGCCGTTTTTTTCTCCTTCAAAAGCAATTACTTTTTTCATGATTGGATCACGGTTGCTGTCTAAGTACTTTATGAATTCGGAAAGTCCTTCTGTAGAATGAAACGTTTCTCCTAAAAATTCTCCTTTTTCGTCTTTTTCTCTTTGATCAACAAGGACAACGGTGATGCCTTTATTTAAATATGCCAATTCTCTTAATCGACTTGCTAAGGTATCATATACATATATAAGAGTCTGCGTAAATATTTGAGGATCGGGTCTAAACGTTACCGTGGTTCCTCTTCGGTCTGTTTCACCGACTTGCTTTACAGGGTACATCGCTTTACCACGCTCGTACTCTTGCTCATAGATTTTTCCATCTCTAAAAACGGTTGCTTTCAAATGCTCTGAAAGGGCATTCACACAACTCACACCAACCCCGTGTAACCCTCCAGATACTTTATAAGAATCTTTATCAAATTTACCTCCAGCTCCAATCTTAGTCATCACAACTTCCAAAGCAGAAACGCCTTCTTTTTTGTGAATATCCACAGGAATACCACGACCATTATCTTCGGTTGTGATGGAATTATCTTCATTGATAATCACCGTTATTTTATCACAGTGTCCTGCCAAGGCTTCATCGATTGAGTTGTCAATCACCTCATACACCAAGTGGTGCAATCCTCTCAAACCTACATCTCCAATATACATGGATGGACGCATGCGCACGTGTTCCATGCCTTCTAAGGCCTGAATACTATCTGCTGAATAACTCCCTTTATTGACTTCTTCGCTCATTGTGTTGAATGTGTTATTTAGTTTAATGTTAGTGCCGTAAAAAACCGCAGCAACGCTAACAAAGATAATTAATCTACCCTTGTGTTTAACGTCTTTTTTAAGGCATTTAAACCGAATTATTAACAATCGGCTGTTTTTCTCAAACACCCTTAAATCCACTAAAAACGCCCTTAAATCAAATTTAAGGGCGTTGTAATTTATTAATAAATCAAAAACCTAAAACAAACGCTTTAGAAGCTATTATTTGAGTTTTAAGATTTTTTAGTCGTAAGCCTTGTCATGCACTTTGGCAACCGCTCTTCCACTCGGGTCGTTCATGTTTTTAAAAGCTTCATCCCACTCCAATGCAATTTTGGTGCTGCATGCTACACTTGGCTCTTGGGGCACACAGAGCGCTGCCGCATCGCTTGGAAAATGCGTTTCAAAAATAGAACGGTAATAGAATTCTTCTTTGTTTTGTGGAGTTTGGATTGGATATCTAAAATGTGCATTCGCCAACTGTTCATCAGAAACCTCAGCATCCACCACTTCTTTTAAGGTGTCTATCCAACTGTAACCCACGCCATCACTAAATTGCTCTTTTTGACGCCAAGCTACACTTTCGGGCAACATGTCTTCAAAGGCTTTACGTACCACCCATTTTTCCATGCGCTCGCCATTGATCATTTTATCTTGAGGATTGATGCGCATTGCAACATCCATAAATTCTTTGTCCAAAAATGGCACACGTCCTTCAATACCCCATGCGGCTAAACTTTTGTTGGCGCGCAAGCAATCGTACATGTGAAGTTTGTTTAATTTACGTACGGTTTCTTCATGAAACTCCTGAGCATCGGGGGCTTTGTGAAAATATAAATACCCGCCAAACAACTCATCAGCACCTTCCCCAGAAAGCACCATTTTGATACCCATGGATTTGATCACACGCGCCATTAAGTACATGGGCGTGGACGCTCGAATGGTAGTAATATCATAGGTTTCAAGGTTGTAAACCACGTCTTTGATGGCGTCCAATCCTTCTTGAATGGTGAATTTAATTTCGTGATGTACGGTTCCAATATGATCTGCAACCACTTGTGCTGCTGCCAAATCTGGCGAGCCGTCGAGACCTACCGAAAAGGAGTGCAGTTGTGGCCACCAGGCATCGGTTTCGTCATTGGACTCTACACGTCTTGAGGAATATTTTTTTGCAACTGCGGAAATCACAGATGAATCCAATCCTCCCGACAACAATACTCCGTAAGGCACGTCGGACATCATTTGTCTGTGTACTGCTTCTTCGAGTGCGGTTTTTATTTCTGAAATTTGAGTTTCGTTTTCTTTGACAGCGGCATATTCATCCCAACTACGCTTGTACCACTGCACAAGTTTGCCGTCGGTACTTGACATATAATGTCCTGGGGGAAACAACTCTATTTTTGTGCAAACTCCTTCTAAAGCTTTCAGTTCTGAAGCAACATAAAACGTTCCGTTTTGATCCCACCCCATATATAAAGGAATGATTCCCATGTGGTCGCGGGCAATAAAATAAGCATCGTTCTCGACATCATAAATCGCGAATCCAAAAATGCCATTGAGGTCGTCCACAAAATCAACGCCTTTGTCTTTGTAGAGTGCCAAAATAACTTCGCAGTCACTTTGAGTTTGAAAGGCATATTTACCTTCATATTTTGCTCGGATGTCTTGGTGGTTATAAATCTCACCATTGGCTGCCAAAATAAGTTTTTGATCTTCGCTGAATAGCGGTTGCTTTCCAGATGCAGGATCTACAATGGCCAATCGCTCGTGTGCCATCACTGTTTTTTCATCGCTGTATATACCACTCCAGTCCGGTCCGCGGTGTCTTATTTTTTTTGACATTTCAAGCACTTGAGGTCTTAAAATTTCTGATTTTTGTTTTAAATCAAATGCACATACAATTCCACACATAATAGTTTCTTAATTATTTAGACTGCAAATATGCAGCTATCGTTATATATTATAAATAGAAAAGTATTAAATGGTAATAAATTGAAACCTATAATATAAAATAAGTATTAAAATGTAATTAAATAACGTGCTGCTCGCCCAAAAAGTTAAGAAACTAAAGTCATTGGATTAAAATGACTAATAGTTGTTAGGCTCCTACCACAACATTTGCTTATGACTTTAAGAAAAGCTGTGTTTTATAAGTAAGGTTTTTCCTTACGTTTGGTAAGGAAGCTTAAATGCAGTATTCTCTTTTTTTATGTTATTTTACTGATACTTTACTGTTAGTTTACTGATACTATTAAATTATATTTATAAAAATATCATTTTTTATTTGGATTCTGTATTTATATTTTTACATTTACAAAAATTAGGTCTCAAATCTAATTCTTCATAACCAATTTTTCTTTTAAGTGAATGCGCGTGTACTGTAACTCAGGATGCCTGTCGTGTGACTTATTAAAACCACAAAAAAGAAAAACAAATGAAACCTCTACTGTTATTTCTATACTTATTTTTTGGAGCAACAACTTACGCTCAAACTTATAAATTTGACTTGATAGCAACCTACACCCAAAAAGTGAGTGACAAAGAACACAGTCGTATTGTTTGCTCAAACGCGACCAATGATGATTATTTTCTAACCATAGGGACTTTTACATCTTCTTCTACAGCATTTGTATCTGATTTTAAAAAACAAATCTGCCATACTTACGAAATTACACAAAGCGATGAGGATTCTGATAAATATTTTATTTTCAAATACTTACGCACCTCTAAAATTGAATCTACTAAAGCCTATTTAAATCATGAATATAATTTTGAGGAAATCGAATCTGACAGCCTGTTCAGAAATGTAAAGCTTTCAATTTATAAAAATACAAAAAGAAAAAGACCGGTAACCTCTCAAACAATTGTGCTTGAAAAAAGTGATGATGAGCTTTTTTCTCTATATCGCGTTGCGTGTTTGCATCCCTTTGAAAAATTAGATAAAATGAAATACCCTGGAAAATACAAGGTAGTGAGTGGTACAGGTAAAACATCTGGTGGATATAAAATTAAAACTGAGTTACTATCCATAAAACCTATTAATTTAATACTGAACATACCGCATTAGTAGAGTAATCAATTTCTAGACTTAGCAGCTCCGCAAAGTCTGTGACTTCGCGGAACATAAACAATATTAAATGAAATGTAAATCATGAAGTAACGAGGGTTTTATTTGTTTATATCACAGAATACGCAGCAGGGTTTTTTAAACGAACTGATTTAAACTTTAAATCTGTAAACTTTAGTATTTCTTTACGACTATTTAGTTTATTAAAAAGTACTTTTAAAAAAAACTAATACATCTTAATAATTATGAAAAAATCAAATTTTATTGCCTCAATTGTATTTGCATTTTTAATGTTAGTATCATTTAATGTAAATGCTCAGAAATTTAAAGGGCTAGACAAAAGTCCTATGGATGCAGCATCCTTTCCAAGTTCTTATAAAGAATCAGACAAACTTATTAAAATAACATACAGCCGTCCACAATTGAAAGGACGTTCGGTTGGTAAATTAGCTCCCGAAGGAAACGTATGGAGAACTGGGGCTAATGAAGCTGCTGAATTAACATTATACACAGATATGATGTTAGGCACCACTAAAATAAAAGCTGGCACGTATACGTTTTACCTAATTCCAGGAGAGGAAGAATGGACTGCGATTGTTAGTACTGACTTAAATGTTTGGGGAAGTTATTACTACAACCAAAAAAATGATGTTGCACGTATAGTGGTTCCAGTAACAGATGGTAAAGAAAATTTAGAAGCATTTTCTATTGCTTTTGAAAAATCAGACGACGGGGTACATATGCACATAGGCTGGGGAACAGTTAGAATTGCCGTACCCTTTACAAAATAAGCTGAAAATTTATCATAAAAAAACGCCATGAGAAATCAAGGCGTTTTTTTATTTAAGGAATATTCAAATACTTATGCGTTTGTAGTGACACCTTCCATTTGGGATGCTTCATCACATACTCCACAATAAATGGCGTGACTTTATCGCGCTTGCTCCACTCTGGTTGGAGGTACAGAATGCAGTTAGAATTTACTTTTGCGGCTTGTTCTTCTGCAAATTTTAAATCGTCCAGATTGTAAACAATCACTTTCAGTTCGTGTGCTTTTTGATACACCTCCTCTAAAGGACCTTTTAATTTTTTAGGAGACAAACAAATCCAATCCCAATCGCCCGTTAACGCATACGCACCAGAAGTTTCAATATGCGTTTGCATGCCCTTTGATTTTAATGCATTTGTCAAGGGGTTCATGTCCCACATCAAAGGCTCCCCTCCTGTTACTACAATGGTTTGACTCTCTTTGGCAGCCGTATCGGCTATGGACTCTATAGACGTTGGCGGATGCAAATTGGCATTCCAACTTTCTTTGACATCACACCAATGACAGCCCACGTCACAGCCTCCTATTCTTACAAAATAAGCAGCCGTTCCTTTATGGAACCCTTCCCCCTGAATGGTATAGAAAGCCTCCATAAGTGGCAGCATTTTACCAGCGTTTACAAGCGATGTGATTTCAGTTTTTAACATAATGAGCAAAAATAGTTTACTGTTTTTGGTTTAAGTCATAAAACTTCATTTATTTTTACTCGGAATTAAAAAATTAGCATTGAACAATACGAAATCAACCATGAGAAACTATTTATGTATCGGATTACTCCTAGCCCTTTTTGTGGCTTGTGAAACAAAAACAGACCCATTTGCCATCACTAAAAACAGCATAGGAATGCTTACCGACTCCACAAAAGTGAACGCATTAAAAACAGTGTTTGAAAACGACTCTATCAGTAAATATATTGGCGGAGACGAATTTACAGGCAGCACCAATACCATTAGTGTTTTTGAAAAAGAAACCGGTAAACTGTTACTCGAATTAGATCCTAATTATTCTTTAGACTCGTTGTCCACCATCCGAACAGTACGTGTTATGGACGATCGTTTTAAAAACAAAGACGGACTGAATACGCTGAGTACTTTTGGAGATATCAATTCAAAATATACGATTTCAAGCATTCAAAACACCCTTAGAAGTTTGATTATTTCTGTGGATGAAATCAATGCGTATTTCACACTGAGCAAAATGGAATTAGCTGAAGAAATGCGTTATGATATGACTCGAAAAATAGAGGCCATTTCCATTCCTGAAACGGCAAAAATTAAAGACTTTTACATTCAATGGTATTAAACGATGGCAGGGTATAACATTCAAAAAATACCGTTTGTAGTTCCAACAACGGACGGCAAACTGATTGAAGAACATTTTGGAAATGCAACGGACGGCAACGCCGCACTAAGCATTGCCCATATGGTAGCACCTCCAGGCTGGAGCGAACCCTTTCAAACCCCAGAGTTTGAAGAATACACCTATATCATAAAAGGAAAAAAACAATTCATTATTGAAGGTGATACAATTATTTTAGAACAAGGACAATCCATTAGAATTGAAAAAAATACGCGTGTTCAGTACTCCAACCCTTTTGAAGTCCCATGCGAATATTTAGCAATTTGTACACCTGCATTTTCAATGGAAAACGTCCACAGAGAAGATCCAAAAAAATCATGAAAACAATGATCCCCAAAATCATAGGCGCCTTTATCAATTTCATTGGAATTTTTAATACGGCATACGCCTCAAAACTTGCCTTGAATTTATTTTCGAAACCTAGAAATGGCAAACTGACTCCGCATATAAATTCATTTTTAGAAACTGCGACGTCCAAAACAATCTTGCACTACAACAGCTTGCCCATTCAAACCTACCAATGGGAAGGCACCAAAGAAACTGTGTTACTGGCACACGGATGGGAAAGCAATTCAGGACGCTGGCGCCATAAGATTCAAAAACTTCACAAAGAGGGGTACAATGTGATTGCCTTGGACGGACCTGCTCACGGAGGGTCTGGAAGCAGCACTTTTAATGCGATTCTCTATTCAGAGTTTATCAGTGTTGTGAGCGAAAAATTTAAACCTACTGCATTTATTGGACATTCTGTTGGCGGGATGGCTTTGGTTGTTTTTCTTAAAAAACAAACCTATGTCCATGCTAAAAAACTTGTGCTTCTTGGCGCCCCTTCTGGGTTCAAAGGCATCATGAAACGCTACAAAGAAATGATGGACTATAGCCGAAAAGTATCTATAGGGATCGATCACTATATAGAACTTAAATTTGGACACCCACCTCATTATTTTTCTACCGCAGACTTTGTAAAAAACATCGATACTCAAGGCTTGCTGATCCACGACAAAAGAGACCGCATCATTCCTTATCAAGATGCGCTCGATATAGATGCACAGTTCAAAAGCGCCAAACTGATTTCAACAGAAGGTCTCGGTCATTCTTTAAAGGGGGATTTTATTACTGATGAATTAATTAAATTTTTGAGCCACTAAACTTTTGTAAATTTGCCACATGGAACCAACTTCAACAAGACTGAATAAATATTTAAGCGAAGCCGGGTATTGTTCGCGGCGGGCTGCTGATAAGCTGATCGACGAAGGTCGGGTGACTATTAATGGAGTTGTCCCAGAGATGGGCACTAAAGTTTTAGAAGGCGACGAAGTAAAAGTCGATGGAAAAACCATTCTTAATGAGGCTAAAAAACGAACGTATATCGCATTCAACAAACCTGTAGGAATTGTTTGCACCACCGATACAGGCGTCGAAAAAGATAATATTATTGATTACATCCAGTACCCGAGTCGGATTTTCCCAATTGGACGTTTGGACAAAGACAGTGAGGGCTTGATTTTATTGACCGATGACGGCGATATCGTAAACAAAATTCTTAGGGCGAGTAACAACCACGAAAAAGAATACATTGTGTCTGTTGACAAGCCGATTTCTCAAACGTTCATTCAACGCATGTCGAGTGGCATTCCTATTTTAGAAACCGTGACTAAAAAATGTGAGGTCCAAAAACTGAGTACCTATGAATTTAAAATCATCCTAACCCAAGGTTTGAACCGCCAAATTCGTCGCATGTGTGAGTACCTAAATTATGAAGTACAATCGCTGAAACGCACCCGAATCATGAACATTCATTTGAAATGTGACGTTGGTACCTACCGCGATTTAACTGACGAAGAACTCAAGACATTAAACGAAACCTTGAAAGACTCTAAAAAAACAATCTCATGAAATCAGTAGCCCCTTTCCATTTGGCCATTCCTGTGTGGAATCTAGAAGTGTGTCGTGTATTTTATAGAGAGGTTTTAAATTGTGAAGAAGGTCGCCATAGCGATCATTGGGTTGATTTTAATTTTTTTGGACATCAGCTCGTGATTCATTTCAAACCTAAAGAAGAAGAAACGGAACTTCATATAAATAAGGTGGATGGAAAACAGGTACCTGTCCCACATTTTGGAGTCATTCTCCCATGGGAAAATTTTAAAACGTTTTCAGAACATTTAAAAGTCCAAAAAATAGACTTTATTATTGAGCCTTATATCCGTTTTGAAGGACAGGTTGGCGAACAAGCTACGATGTTTTTTTACGACCCTGCGGGAAATGCTTTAGAGTTTAAAGCCTTTAAGGATACGTCTCAGATTTTTGCTAAATAGAAGGATTGGCAGCATGACGCTCACAAGCAAGCAATGTGTTTTTGAGTAACATGGCAATGGTCATTGGTCCTACCCCACCAGGCACAGGCGTGATATAACTTGCTTTTTCAGCGACACTTTCAAAGTGTACATCTCCAGCAATGCGATAACCTCTTTTCTTCGTTTCATCTGGCACTCTAGTGATGCCTACATCAATAATAACCGCTCCTGGTTTCACCATTTCAGCAGTTAAAAATTCAGGTATTCCCAAAGCAGCAACCACGATGTCTGCATTTAAAGTGAGTTCGGCTAAATTAGTGGTGCGGCTGTGTGCAATGGTTACAGTCGCATCCCCAGCAGGACGTTTCTGACTCATTAAAATACTCATTGGGCGTCCCACAATGTGGCTTCTCCCAATTACTACCACTTGCTTTCCGGAAGTGGGTACGTTATAACGCTCTAAAAGCTCCATAATCCCATAAGGAGTCGCAGGTAAAAAGGTTGGTAAATCCAATGCCATACGCCCTACATTCATGGGGTGAAAACCATCCACATCTTTATCGGGGTGTACCGCCATCAATACTTTTTGTTCGTCGATATGTTTTGGCAATGGAAGCTGTACAATAAACCCATCAATTGCTGGATTGTCATTTAAAGAGTGTATTTGCGCTAATAAGGTTTCTTCTGTAGTGTCTTCTGGTAAATCAATCAGTGTAGAATCAAACCCTACAAGTTCACAGGCTTTAACTTTAGCACCAACATAGGTCATACTTGCTCCATTGGTTCCCACAAGAACCGCAGCCAAATGGGGTGCGCGTTTGCCTTGATCCTTTATTTTTAAAACTGAGGCAGCAATTTCTACTTTTATATCTGCACTCGTCTGTTTTCCGTCTAGTAAAATCATTATAATCTAATCTTTATTTTAAAACTATCGGGGCATATTTTTCATCATTTGCATCATTTTACGACCGCCTCCACCTTGCATCATCTTCATCATTTTACTCATTTGATCGAATTGCTTCATCAATTGATTGACTTGTTGGATAGATGTTCCCGATCCGGCTCCAATCCGTTTTTTACGACTGGCATTTAAAAGGGTTGGCTTGGTACGTTCTGCTGGGGTCATCGAATGAATAATGGCCTCTATGTGCTTGAAAGCGTCGTCATCGACATCAATATCTTTCATCATTTTTCCAGCCCCAGGAATCATCCCCATAAGGTCTTTCATATTACCCATCTTTTTAACCTGCTGAATCTGTGATAAAAAGTCATCAAATCCAAATTGGTTTTTGGCAATTTTCTTTTGAATTTTTCGAGCTTCTTGCTCGTCAAATTGTTCTTGAGCACGTTCAACTAAAGAAACGACATCTCCCATCCCTAAAATTCGCTCGGCCATACGTGCAGGGTAGAACACATCAATGGCTTCCATTTTTTCACCTGTACCAATAAATTTGATTGGCTTATTGACCACTGATTTTATGGAAATGGCAGCTCCACCTCGAGTATCTCCATCTAATTTGGTAAGGATAACCCCATCAAAATTCAGAATATCATTAAATGCTTTGGCTGTATTAACAGCATCTTGACCTGTCATTGCATCCACTACAAACAAAGTTTCTTGCGGTTGGATTGCTTTATGAATGTTGGCGATTTCAGTCATCATAGCTTCATCGACGGCTAAACGACCGGCAGTATCTATAATAACAACATTACACCCTTTGGCTTTGGCCTCGGCAATACCTGCTTTGGCAATGGCTACAGGGTCGTTATTTCCTTGATCGCTGTACACCTCAACACCAACTTGTTCTCCAACAATGTGCAACTGATCGATGGCCGCTGGACGGTACACGTCACAGGCGACAAGCATTGGTTTTTTAGATTTTTTTGTTTTTAGGTAATTGGCAAGTTTTCCAGAAAAAGTGGTTTTACCCGACCCTTGTAAACCAGACATTAAAATCACACTTGGAGTGGCTGATATGTTAATCCCTTCAACATCGCCTCCCATCAAAGTGGTCAATTCATCTTTTACAATTTTGACCATCAATTGGCCCGGCTGAAGTGTGGTTAATACGTTTTGACCGAGTGCCTTTTCCTTAACCCGATTGGTAAACTCTTTAGCAATTTTATAATTCACATCGGCATCCAACAACGCGCGACGCACTTCTTTGAGTGTTTCGGCAACATTGATTTCTGAGATGCGCCCATGTCCTTTGAGGACGTGAAGGGCTTTATCTAATTTTTCACTTAAACTATTGAACATAAAATGCGGTTTTTATCGAACTACAAAAGTAAAGAAATATTTTATTTTAAAACCGTTAATGAGCTGTTAAACCCATGGAATTATTTTAAAACAACAATCAAAATCACACTAAGGCGTAGAACTTGATATTTGTAATAATTTACCATTATAAAACTGTTGGCTATTCTTTGCGAATTCAAAAATATAGTTGGCCATTTCAGGGGCAGTTGTAGGGGCTTCATAGCCTGGAAATGCTTCTTCTAACATTTCGGTTTGCACAGCTCCCAGCGCCAACACATTGAAGGAGGGTCCTGATTCTTTATATTCCTCGGCTAAAAGTTCGGTGAGTGTAATTACAGCGCCTTTACTAGAGCTGTACGCAGAGAGTCCTGGGAATTTTACAGAGCCTTGCACACCTCCCATAGAACTGATGGTAACGACATGCCCTTTTTTTGGCATGAATGGAATCATACGACGTGTGAGTTCGGCAACCCCAAAAACATTGGTGCTATAAACCTGTTGAAAATCCTCAAAAGTAGTGTCTGAAAACGGCTTATTTAAAAGTGTTCCTGCATTATTAATCAGTATATCAACCTGTGCCCATTCCTTTTTCACAAAGGCTTCTACGCGATCATAATCTTCAGATTTACTCAAGTCAAAAGGCAAAGCAGTAATGTTTTCAAAATTTAAATTTGAGACGGGTTTTGCATTTCTTGAGAGTGCCAAAACATCGTAGCCTGCATTGGCAAAAAGATGCACAAGTTCAAAACCGATGCCACGACTGGTTCCTGTGATTATAACTGTTTTAGTTGGTTTCATATTTCTATTTATTATTTTTTAACGGTCACATACCTAACTGCGGAAAGCAAGTTTGCAATGAAGCATTCCCTTGGGTGATACTGTGTTTAGTATGTTCGTTTAATACATTTGAATTTCTTTGGTATCGGTATTACAAATTTGAACGATGCCAGGAAATAACTTATTTATTGTGGTCGCCATAAAAGTAAAGTCTAATTGATCTGTTTCATCATCCACATGGTGATAAAAATCAAAATTAGTTAAATCACAAGAAGAAATGGTATGACTTGGCACTTTAAATTCTTTATAAAACGAATAATTATCGGATCGCTGGAAAAGATTGTACTTTATTGCGACCTCAGAACTTCCAACCATGGAGGTGTTGGTGTACGTATTTAATTTATCCCCTAAATCGGACAGCTCATAGCCCGTCAAGAAAATTTCATAGTCCCGATCGATAAAGGGAACTCCAAGCATTTCAAAATTGAGCATGGTATATAAATCGATCTTTTGTGCTTTTAATTTTTTGGACAACGATTTTGAGCCTAACAATCCTTTTTCTTCGCCAGAAAACAAAGCAATAATTACGGAGCGTTTATTTTTGCCTGAGCGCGCAAGTCGGTCGGCAATGGCCAATACGGTGGCAGTGCCAGAAGCATTGTCATTGGCGCCATTAGCAATGGAATCATTTTTAACTTTATTACCTATCCCTATATGATCATAATGCGCTCCTAACAGGAGTATTTCTTCTTTTAACGCAGGGTCATTGCCTTCTATATAACCAACCACATTCACACCCTTGAAACCTTTGGATTTAAAGGCATCAAAATAGGTGTCGAAGTACGGTTTGATTCCGGCTTCAATGAATTTTGATTTGATAAATTGTGCGGCTACCAATTCTCCTTCAGTAGCGGTTTCACGTCCTTTGAGAATATCAGAACTTAGAAAATCAACAATGGAATGAATTTCTTGGGGTTTTACAAGTTCATAATCTTGTGCATTGTTCAATTGAGTAAAAAAAGTCGCTAAAAGTAGGATTTTAAGTTTCATGGAGTTGTATTAATTCGTTTATCTAGCGAAGATACTAAAGTCCTGTGTAAACACTATTTAGTTCGTTCTTTTTATGTTCAGTTTTAAGGTGGACAACATATAGAAAACAGACATTAGTATGATGATGAACAGCTCAAACCACAACAAATAATACGGCCAAGCACCTATGATTAGCGGGTTTTCGGCTTGTGGTGGTTCTGCCAAATACATGTAATTTGAACCTAAATAAAAGTTTAAAGGCATAATGATTACCAACAATACATTCAGAATAACAAAGGAGGTGAGAACTGAATATTTTGAGGGCCTTATGTTTAAATTTTGAAGCATGTATAGGGGCAATAAAAAGATCAATACATGTCTTACATAGTATTCTAAATACGCAAAATCGCTGCCGTCAAACCCATTCATTTGCGGGGTTAAGACCGACATAATGCCTCCGATAACTCCTGTATAAAACACAAAGTCAAACAAAGCTTGTTTGCGTTTCAAAAAGGGAAGGAACGAACAGATCAAACCCGAAATTCCACATAGGTGAAATGGCAAGTCTGTGACCATATCCCAGTGCCCATTAAAAATGGTACGCAAAGGGGTAACCACTGAAGAGAAAAATAAAATCCCACCTATAAGGTATGTGACTCTAATGTTCTGTTGTTGCGACAAAAATCGCCCCAACCCTAAGATAAAAATAACAACGACTAAAACAGCGCAATTATTGACGATCCATTCATCGGACATAAACTTAATAACATAGTTGGGGAATGTTTGATTATTTAAAAGTATCAAGGAACTAAATATTGGTTAATAATATAATATCTCAGAAAATAAAAAATAAAGATACATAATTAAAAGATATTAGTATTTTTACACATGATTACAAAAAGGGTCATTAACTCAGTTGGTTCAGAGTGTTACCTTGACAGGGTAGAAGTCACTGGTTCGAATCCAGTATGACCCACAAGTAAAGCCTTCAATTTTTTGAGGGCTTTTTATATGAATTTCAAAACCTGTTCCAAGGCCATTCCTCGTGATCCTTTGATTAAGATGCTAGTATTTGAAATAGTTATATTCTCTAAATGTAATTGAAGGTCATGAAAGGTTTCAAAAAACTTAAAATTTGGATGCGCTTTGTTTTGTTCAAAAAAATGAGACCCTACAAAATAAAACGTACAGTTTTTAGCTAGAACCCCCTTATTAATCACCTCTAAATGTTCTTTCGCACTTGCTGTACCCAACTCAAACATATCGCCTAGAATGGCGAGTTTATTTTGGTTTTGAATCCCTTTAAAATTTTCCAACGCAACTTCCATACTGCTTGGATTGGCATTGTAGGCGTCTAATAGAATTTCATTGGAATTTTGCTGAATGATTTGCGATCGGTTATTTGCCGGAACATAGGCTTCTATTCCTTCTTTGAGTTGTAGGGATGTAAGTTTATGATAGACTCCGATGGTTAGAGCAGCTGCAATGTTATGAAAGTTATAAACCCCAATAAGGTTGGTTTTAATAATGGATTCTTTAAATGTTACACTCAAAAATGGTTGGGTATCTGTTAGCTTCACGTTCACGGCTGTTTCTGAAGTTTCCGAAAATGTGTACGTGCTGTCATAAGTTCCCACTTGTGAAACTTGTTTTGCGTCATCAGAATTTAAAATAATTAACCCCGAATGTGCTTTTAAATAATCGTACAATTCACTTTTGGCATTCACAACCCCTTCTTCAGACCCAAAGCCTTCTAAGTGGGCTTTTCCAAAATTGGTAATATACCCCATATTTGGTTGTGCAATTTCACATAAAAACGCAATTTCTTTCGCGTGGTTTGCGCCCATTTCTACAATCCCTATTTGGGTATCGGTAGTCATACTTAAAAGAGTTAAGGGCACACCAATATGGTTGTTTAAATTCCCTACAGTTGCTACCGTTTTGAAGTGAGGTTTCAGCACAGCATGGATCAACTCTTTGGTAGTCGTTTTGCCGTTGCTGCCAGTCAGCGCAATGATCGACAACCCGAGTTGCTCTCTATGAAAGCGTGCCAATGCTTGTAGCGTTTCCAAGACGTCGGTCACCAAAATAAAACGCTCGTCTGTGGGCTGCACAGCTTCGTCAATTATAGCATAACGAGCCCCCCTTTTGAGGGCTTGATGTGCAAAAGTATTTCCGTTAAAATTATCACCTTTTAAGGCAAAAAACAGGGAATTCTGTTTTATGTTTCGGGTATCAGTAGAAGTGCCTGAGCTCTCCAAAAATAAGTGGTGAATTTGGTTTAATTCCATATCCTAAAAATATAAAAAAAGTCCTAACAATTAAAATTGATAGGACTTAATATTATTTGAATTGAAAAAATTTAATTTTTCCGTTTCTTTTTTGAAAGTGATTTAGATCCTACTCTAGACATTGCGCATCTAAAACCGATATAGTCTGTTGCCATATCTTCTGGATAATAACGTCTTTGTGCTGGATCGAGCCAGTATTCTCTATCTTTCCAAGACCCTCCTTTGTAAACGCGCACTTGATCATTGATAAGTGAAGTTCTGACATCTGACTTATCATATTGTCTTACCATACCTGAATCATCTGTGGATACGCTATGGTTTGGAGAGTTATACATTTTACGAGTAACTACATCTGTATCAGAATCATCATCTTCAAAATCATCAAAGAATCGTGACGATCTTGCATCGCCATCGCGGTAGTTAATATTGTTGCTTTTGTCAAAATTAGTACGTAGATACGTTTCATCTTCATCCACTGGCACTTGACTGATTTGACCAGGAAGTCCTGTGGCTACTAACTTTCCATTTGAAAGTGTCTCATATTCGATATCGTCAACTCCAATAACCTTAACACCCCCATCTTCTCCAATGGCATTTTTTGTGTATACATTACCTCTATAGTATCCAAAGTCACTAAATTCATCATCAACAACAGGTCTGTAAACATCTGCAACCCATTCAGCAACATTACCCGCCATATCATAGATTCCAAAATTATTTGGCTCGTAAGACATCACTTCATTTGTAATATCAGCTCCATCGTCAGACCATCCTGCTATTCCGCCATAATCTCCTTTGCCTTGTTTGAAATTTGCTAATTGATCTCCTCTTGTTTTACGATCTCCAGATCTGGAGTATTGACCATCCCAAGGATATTTTTTTCGCCCTCTATACACGTTGTAGCTTCTAAGTTCTGTAAGCCCCAATGCTGCATATTCCCACTCGGCTTCTGTTGGAAGGCGGTATTTCAACGCAATAGCACCTGTTTCACGGGTGGCATAACTAACAATGGAATCGTTGCCTCTTTTTCCCTTTCCACCAAGATGAACTCCTAAACTATCTTTGTAGGTTTCTTTAGGTGCATTTATATAGGTGTCAATATTGAAATTACTAGTTGCAGTCACTAATTCTCCTGGAATGTTAGAGTTTTTTTCAAGATAACCTTCTTTTTGCAAGCCCATTTCTGCAACGCGATCGGATCTCCAGTTTGCGAACTCAACAGCTTGCATCCAACTAACTCCAACCACTGGGTAGTCTTTGTAAGCAGGGTGACGTAGGTAATTTTCGACCATCATTTCGCTCAACCCTAAACGGTTTCTCCATACAAGAGTGTCTGGAACCGCGCCGTTATAAATAGCTTTGAATTTTGGTTCACTTGGTGGATATACGCGCTTGATCCAATCTAAGTATTCCAAATACATGATATTGGTAACTTCGGTTTCATCCATATAAAAGGACATAACATGCTGTTGGTTTGGAGAATTGTTCCAGTCGTGCATGACATCGTCCTGCACTTTTCCCATGGTAAAAGTCCCTCCTTCAACAAAAACCAAGCCTGGTGCTGTTTCTTGCTCTTTAAAATTTGTATTGTACTGAAAACCACCTTCTTTGTTATTGATTTGCCAACCTGTCGCTCTTGATGAGTTTCCAGATTTTGATGATTTGCTACACCCTACTAAAGTTGTAGACAATACTATTAAGATCAGTAATCGTACTTTTATGTTGTTTTTCATATTCAACTTATAATTGGTATAAAACAATTGAATTAAGTCCCGCAATATAGTAATTATAGACTATTATGCAATAGAAAATTAAAGGGATTTGTTCTATTTTTTTGATTTATTTATTTGTATTACTTTGATTAAAAACGCTGAATTTTATAATTTATTATTGTAATTTTGAAATTAGCATTTATTTATCCATACTAATGACTAAAACATTGCGTTTCTTTACTATGAAAAGACTGTTGCCTTTTGTAGCCTTATTTAGTATTTATTTTGGAACCGCTCAGACTCAAAGCTTTGACATTAATTGGGCTGGATCAACCACATTAAGCACACCCAACAGCTCTATTGAACTTCCTTCATTTGACTCTAAAAACTTCAATTTTTCTCATGGAAATGGGATTATTTTCTCAGCACAATGGAAGGTGAGCGGACGTATAGATGAACGCTCGGCACAACTAGAAACCATAGAAACTATTGAGATTTCAAAAAAAGATTTAAAACAACTGCCGGTATCCTCCATTCCCAACACCCCTTCATTAAAAATTACAAATGCCGTTTACAGAGACCATTCCAAAGGTCAAGTTGAAATTTCTCCTATTTTTTATGAAAACGGTATTCTTAAAAAAATTATTCGGTTTTCGGTTTCGTATCGAATCAACGCACTAAGCAGCAGAGCTTCGAGCACAACTTCAGTTGTGAGTTCAAATTTAAAATCTGGAAATTGGTACCGATTTGCCATCGATACTACGGGCGTTCATAAGCTAAACAAAAACTTCTTAAATAGCTTGGGAGTTAATACCAGTGCATTAAATCCAAAAAATATTAAAATTTATGGGCACGGTGGGAAATCACTTCCTTTGCTAAATTCGGACACTGTTTCTAATGACTTAATCGAAAATACCATCCAAGTGGTTGGCGAAGAAGATGGCGTTTTTAATGACGATGACTATATTTTAATGTATGCCATTGGTCCTAAAAAATACAATTCTGACAACAACTCACACATCAATCCTTACAGTGATAAAAGTTATTATTACGTAAATATCAGTCTTGGAAATGGCGCTAGAATGTCCACAGCTACGCAACCCTCAGGCAGTGCAGATGTGATCTACAACTCTTTTCATAACTATAAATTTGTAGAATCTGATACTTATAATATAGCCAAAATGGGAAGACGTTGGTTTGGACATCGTTTTTATGTGGAAAATGTGAGAGCCTTTAGTTTCGACTTTCCAAATTTAATTACAAGCAGCCCAGTGGCATTGAGAGTTTTTACTGCTGCAGCATCTGAATCGGAGACCTCGATGCAACTTAGTATGAATGGCGCTAGTGTTGATAATTTGACATTTATAGCCATTGATAAAGACAATTTAGCAAGGTCAGACTCCTTTAGTGGAACAGTTACGAGTGGCTCAGAAACAATCAATGTAGAATTATCTTACAACAACAACGGAAATCCATCAGCGAGGGCTTATTTGGACTATATATCCATAGAAGCGGAATGCGCTTTGACAAGTCTTGGAACTCAGTTTGAATTCAAACATAATGACACCTCAACCCAATCTGGAATTGGTCAGTTTGAGATTTCAAATGCCGCTTCGATATCTCAAGTTTGGGACATTAGCAGCCCCTATCAAATTCAATTTTACAACAATACAGATGCCGATTCTGAATTTAGTTTCAAAACTAATTTAGGAACTTTAAAAACCTATCAAGCAGTGGGCCCTGATTTTTATGTCCCAAGAAGAACCAACGCTACCAACGTACCTAATCAAGACATTAAAGGGACCGTATTTTTGGATGCTCAAGGGGAATTTACGGACATTGATTATTTGATTATAACACCCAGTTATTTACGAGCACAAGCAGAGCGTCTGGCACAAATTAATCGGACTCAAAACAATTTAAATGTCAAAGTTTATACTTTAGAATCCATCTATCAAGAATTCAGCTCTGGAATGCAAGATATTGGAGGCATTCGGAATTTTGTGAAATATGTATATGACAACGCTAGCACACCTTCCAAAAAACTAAAATACTTATGTTTATTTGGAGACGCCTCTTTTGATTATAAAGATCGAACTTCAAACAACACTAATATTGTGCCTTCGTGGTATTCCACAGAAAGTTTTAGTCTGATAACTTCATTTATTTCTGACGACTATTTTGGCATGATGGATTCCAATGAAGGTACCATGTCAAACAACAACAAACTAGACATTGCTGTAGGGCGTATTTTGGCAGAAAACACCCAACGTGCCAAAGAAATGGTGGACAAGGTGGAGTCCTACTATATGCCCGAAACCTATGGGAATTGGCGTAATAATTTTTTACTCATTTCGGACGATGTGGATCAGGAATCGGATCGTATAATTCAATCCACAACTGAAATTATTGCGGAAGATGTAAAAGTAGAAAAACCCTTTATGAATGTTCAAAAAATTCATGCAGATTCTTACGTTCAAGAAACTTCATCAGGTGGTGCCCGCTACACATTAGTAAATAAAGCTATTTTTGATGCACTAGAAGTGGGTGCTCTTGTAGTTAATTACTTTGGACACGGAGGAGAAGACGGCTTAGCTGCAGAACGTATTTTTGATAAAATAAACGCGCAAGAGCTTAACAACCCCTGCAAACTTAACTGCTTTGTAACCGTCACTTGTGAATACACCAAATTTGACAATCCACTCAGAGAAACTGCTGGCGAATATTTATTTTGGAATAAAAAAGGAGGTGCGATCAGTTTAATTACCACCACACGGAAAATTTATATATTTCTTGGAACTGCTTTTAATAAAACCTTAAGTCAATATTTATTTTCATACGGAAGTGACGAAACTATGAGTATTGGTGAAGCACTCAGACGCACGAAAAACGACCCTGCGATCTCAGGTCAATCTCAACGTCGATTGGTATTTAACATCGGAGACCCAGCCATTAAACTCCCCATCGCAAATCCAGATATCAGAGTTACTAAAATAAATGACGAAGACATTAACTCCACCACACAAGTTCTAAAAGCTTTGGGTCCTGCCAAAATTGAAGGCACTGTCACCGATGCACAAGGAACGATTTTGAGCAACTACAACGGCGTTTTAACTGCGACTATTTATGACAAAGACATTCAGCGCTCAACACTCGCAAACGATGGAACAAGAGATGCAGCAGGCAATCTAATATTATTAAATTTTAATGCTTTGGGGGAAGTGATTTTTAGGGGGCAAGCAACTGTGACGAATGGACAATTTGCATTTGAATTTATTGTCCCTAGAGATATTACGGTGACGGAAGGAAATGGAAAAATAAGTTTATACTCTAAATCTGAAGCGCCCTTATCAGACAATCGTGGATATAATTTTGATATTAAAATTGGAGGCGTAAATCTCAATGCACCTGAAGACAATACAGGGCCAAATATCAATCTATATATGAATGACGAAAATTTTGTTTCTGGTGGCATCACTAATGAAGAGCCAACTCTTTTAGCAAACTTATATGATGAAAACGGTATCAATACTGCTAGTGGGATTGGACATGATATTACCGCCATTTTAGATGGTGACGAAACCAATGTTTACAAACTAAACGACTACTATGTTGCGGCCATCGATGATTACCAAAGAGGATCTTTAAGTTATCCTTTGAGAGATTTGAGTCCAGGTTTACACACCCTCACTCTAAAAGCATGGGACGTGTACAACAATGCTTCTTCTCAAGACATTCAATTTGTGGTCTTTGACAAAGATGTCAGTTTGGAACTTACCAATGTTTTAAATTACCCCAATCCGTTTGTAAATTACACAGAATTTTGGTTCAACCACAATAGTTCGGACATATTAGACGTTTCTATTCAGATATTCACCGTTTCGGGCAAATTGATAAAAACTATTAATGGACAAACCAACGCAGGATCTAAAACAACAAGCTCTGTGTCTCGAGATATCACTTGGGATGGTACCGACGATTTTGGCAGTAAAATTGGCAAAGGCGTTTATGTTTATAAATTAAAAGTACGCTCACCCATTACAGGATTACAATCAGAAAAAATCGAAAAACTTGTAATCCTTCAATAATACATTATATTTGTTAATTCATAACACCAAAAATTAAAATGAATCTTATAAAAAAAACCCAAAAAATAACTTCCATTTGTGTGATATTTTTAGCAGCTCTGTTTTCAACTAAAGCAGCAGCTCAAACCACCACTGTCATAACACCAAATCAAGACTCTAGAGTCATTACCACGGGAGTTCCATTTATTCTGATTGCATCCGATGCCCGTGCCGCAGGCATGGGAGATATGGGGGTCGCTACATCAGTTGACACCTATTCTCAACAATGGAATCCCTCAAAATATGCCTTTTCAGAAGCAAAATCTGGAGTTGGGTTTAGCTATACGCCTTACTTAAGCAAATTAGTCAATGACATCTTTTTAGGAAATATTACTTATTTCAATAGAATTAATGAACGAAGTGCATTTGCAGTTAGCTTGAAATATTTTTCTCTTGGGGAAATTGAACTCCGTGAAGATGAATTCTCAGACCCTTTAATAGAAAAACCAAATGAATTAACATTTGACGCTTCTTATTCATTACGTCTTTCAGATCAGTTTTCAATGGCAGTAGCGTTGCGCTACTTGCGATCAGATTTGAAAATTCAAGCAATCGACGTCAATGCCAAAGCAGCAAGCTCCTTTGGAGTGGACATCGCAGGGTATTACCAAAGCGAAGAAGAAGCCTATAACAGTTTCAATGGCCGTTGGAGAGGTGGATTTGCAATCCAAAATTTAGGACCCAAAATTAAATATGATGAAGGCGGAAGAGAAAATTTCTTGCCAACCAATTTAAGATTGGGTGGTGGATTTGATTTTATATTTGACCAATACAACAGAATCAATGTGACCGCTGAAGTCACTAAACTGTTAGTGCCAACCCCCCCAATTCTTGGGACCGAAACCGTGTTTGAAGATCTCAATGGAAATGGAACTTACGAAGCTGCAGATGACACATTGATTAGCGAAACTGACAATGTAATAATTGAAGGTCAAGACCCAGATGTTGGGTTTATGGCAGGTGTATTTCAATCGTTTAACGATGCCCCTGGTGGGTTTAGCGAAGAATTAGATGAATTCACTTGGGCCATAGGAGCCGAATATTTGTACCAAGACTCATTTGCCTTAAGACTCGGATATTTTAATGAAAATGAATTCAAAGGTGCTCGTAAATTTTTCGCCATGGGAGCAGGTTTCAAATACAGTGCAATTGACATTGATTTATCCTATTTATTCTCAGCTTCTAAAGTACAAAGTCCTTTAGAAAACACCTTACGTTTTTCTTTATCCTTTAATTTCGGAGATGGAGAATACAGTGAATATTAAGCGATTGCTTAAATAAATATTAACAAAAACTATTGCCCACAGCAATAGTTTTTTTGTCTAACACACCTATGAAAAAAGTAAAAATTGAATCCACTTTTGATGTCTACGATACTGTTGAAGAATTCGCATCGCCTATTCAAGCTCTCATACAAAAAGCATCAGAAGCCCGTAAAAAAGCCTATGCCCCTTACTCAGAATTTTTAGTAGGTGCAGCCTTAGAGTTGGAAAATGGAGAAATTATTTCTGGAAACAACCAAGAAAACGCCTCCTACCCTTCTGGATTGTGTGCCGAACGCACCGCTGTGTATTACGCAGGAGCTGAATTTCCGAATCAAAAAATACTTCGCATGGCAATTGTTGCTGGATCAACCATCAATCCAACCACCAAACCCATCCCTCCTTGTGGGGCCTGCAGACAAGCATTGTCAGAATATGAAGTAAAACAAAACACCCCTATAGAACTCTATTTTATGGGGACTTCTGGACAAATAGCAGTCTCAAAATCAGTAGAAAACATCCTTCCTTGGATTTTTGACAAAACCGTACTATAACGTTTTTTTAAAAAATTAACCCCTACTCTTTTTAGGTTATCAATCAAAGTATTACTTTTGTGTTTACATTAAAAACAATTACTGTAAACGCATGCAGAAAATAACTAAAGAAGTCTACCTTGATTGGTATGAAAATATGATGCTCTGGCGAAAGTTTGAAGACAAACTTGCAGCCGTGTACATTCAACAAAAAGTAAGAGGGTTTCTCCACTTGTACAACGGTCAAGAAGCCGTACTTGCAGGCGCTTTACATGCGATGGATTTATCCAAAGACAAAATGATCACAGCCTACCGAAATCACGTACAACCCATTGGGATGGGCGTTGATCCACGTAGAGTCATGGCTGAACTTTTTGGAAAAGCAACTGGAACCTCTCAAGGATTGGGTGGATCTATGCATATTTTCTCAAAAGAAAAAGGATTTTATGGTGGTCATGGAATCGTTGGAGGGCAAATTCCTTTAGGAGCTGGAATGGCGTTTGGAGATAAATACAATGAAACTGGTG
>JABAYY010000024.1 GCA_018608765.1 Flavobacteriaceae bacterium | reverse complement strand
ACTCATGACAGGACCAAAAATCTCTGTTTGGATGAGTTCTTTTCCTAAAGGAACATTTTCTAGGATTGTTGGGTTTAAAAAATTTCCTTTTTCATAGCCAGATACAGCAGTATTACGACCATCCAAAAGTACATTTGCACCTTCATCGACTCCTTTTTGAATTAAGGATTCAACTCTTTTCTTACTTTCAGGCGTAATTACAGGACCCATATTGGTGTCACTATCCCAGCCATATCCTGTCTTTCTTGATTTAACAACTTCATACAGGGCATCTTTGATATTTCTCTTTTGATCGTCAACGGTAATGATCGTTGAAGCAGCAAGACAGCGTTGTCCTGCACATCCATAAACAGAATCTGCTATGATTTTAGAAGACATTTCCACATCGCAATCGGGTAAAACAATCACAGGGTTTTTTGCTCCCCCTTGTGCCTGAACCCTTTTGCCATTGGCGGTTCCTTTAGAATAAATATATCTAGCTATTGGCGTACTTCCTACAAAACTTATTGCTTTTATTGAAGGATGCTCCAAGATGGCATCTACTGTTTCTTTTCCTCCATGAACCAAACTAAGGAGTCCCTTTGGAAGATCCAATTCATCAAAAAACTCAAAGAGTTTCATCATTGTTAAGGGTACCTTCTCAGAAGGTTTCACAATCATGGCATTTCCGGTTGCGATCGCATAAGGTAAAAACCAAAATACGATCATACTTGGAAAATTAAATGGCGTGATGCAGGCAGTAACACCAATGGGCTGACGAATCATCATTTCGTCAATTCCAAAAGCAATGTCCTCAATCACATCTCCTTTAATCAACATGGGTGTTCCACAGGCAACCTCGATATTTTCGATGGCACGCTGTATTTCTCCGATCGACTCTCCTTTTGTTTTTCCAGATTCATCGGTGATTATTTTGGCCAACTCCTCCAAATTATTTTCCATGATATTTTTCAGCTTGTAAAGCTGTTGTACCCTTTTCATTACAGGAACTTTCTTCCATTCTAGGTAAGCTCCTTGTGCGCTAGTTGCCGCATCTTGAAGATCTTTTTGAGTTGCGGTTCCATACGGAACAGTCGCTATAACCTCCTGCGATGCAGGGTTGTGTACATCAACTGTTTCGTTTGATGAGCTCTCTGCCCATGCGCCATTGATGTAATTTTTTAAACGATTCATTTGTTATTCAAGATTAAATTAAGCATTATTTCCCAACAATATATAGATTAGAACAGTGACCAAACTGAGCCCTATCGCCATCGGTTTTGCATACTTCCATGAAGTAAGATCAACGGCTCCCACATCGGATATTTCATATAGATTTTTTCTCGGGTAGAAGTAGGAGACCAAATACATTATCCCAACATTTAAAACAAATTCGATTCCCCATAAATGAACAAAATGAATGCCATGGTTGGTGTAGCCCCAAGTCATGAATATATAAAATGAAAGCCCAAAAATCAGAGCAGTTTTTGCCGCAATAGCAGATATTTTTTTTATAAAAAAACCAGCAAGCAATACCGAAGCAATTGGGATGAAAAAGACCCCGTTAAGCTCTTGTAGGAGTTGATACAAGCCATCTGGAGTATTGGCCATTAGGGGGGCAGCTAGAATGGCGAAAGCTGCTAAAATTGCAGAGGTTAACTTACCGATAGAAACCAGTTTTTTATCGCTTACATTTTTCACAATGTGTTTTTTATAAACATCAATACTAAACAAGGTCGCTGCAGAATTTAATACGGAATTAAAAGTACTTAAAACAGCTCCCATAATGACTGCTGCAAAAAAACCGATTAACCAAACTGGCAAAACTTTTTTGACCAATTCTGGATAAACCGAATCTTGTTGATCATAAAAGGTATCGCTAAAGTAATAATAGCAAATCACTCCAGGTAAGACAATCACCAATGGGATTAAGATTTTAAACAGACCTGTGATCAAAAGTCCCTTTTGAGCTTCCTTTAAATTTTTAGCCCCTAATGCCCTTTGGATAATTGTTTGATTCATGCCCCAAAAATAGAGTTGGTTGATAATCAGACCCGTAAACAAAACTTCGAAGGGCAGTACTGAGTCACTGGCTCCTATAACATTAAATTTTTCGGGAGCATATTCATAAACCTTAGTTAATCCATTGAGGATGTTGCTGTCGCCTATGGCATAAAGCGCCAACACAGGAATTAAAAGTCCCCCCAATAACAATCCAATTCCGTTAATTGTGTCTGAATAAGCAACTGCCTTTAAGCCGCCAAAGACGGCATAAATTGATCCGAGGATTCCTATGAATAATATCGTGATCCACAAGCCTTGAGACTTCTCAACTCCCAATACGTCGGAGACGCCAAAAAGACTTTCAATACCCAATGCACCCGAATAGAGCACTATGGGTAGTAGGGTGATTATAAATGAGGTGATCAAAACGATGGCCACAAAAGTCCTTAGCACCCCATCAAATCTTTTCTCAAGAAATTGAGGGATTGTGGTCAATCCCATTTTTAAGTATTTGGGAATAAAAAATAATGCCGCAATGGCCAAAGCCAATGAAGAAGTCACTTCCCAAGCGATAACAATAAACCCATTGACATAAGAGTTGCCATTCATTCCAATCAAATGTTCGGAAGAAATATTGGTCAACAACATCGATCCTGCTATTACAATTCCAGACAAACTTCTTCCTCCCAAAAAATATCCATCAGAAGAATTTAAATTGGTTTTCTTTAGACTGTACCAGGTGAAAAAAGCAACGCCTCCTGTAAAGAGTATAAATGATACGAGCGTAATAATAAGATCTGAATTCATAATTAAAAATTAGAGATAATACTTTTGTGACTTTTTATTTTCTATATATTTTTTATAGGATTCTGAAACATTTTCTTTCTCAGAGACTTCGGCAATAGGAACATCCCACCAAGTAAATCCGGGAACTCCTTTTTTCCGATCCACATCGATATAGATCAGTGTTGTGTGATCAATTGATTTTGCAGCAACAAGTGCTTTGTTAAACTCCGAAATATTATTTGTTTTAATAACATGCGCTCCCATACTTTGCGCATTTAAAACAAAATCAGTAGGTAAGTAATCACCGTCAAGTTGATCAGTTGATTCATTTCTATATTTGTAATGCGTTCCAAAACCATCGCTTCCCACGGAATTTGATAGACTTCCAATACTTGAATAACCATTATTGTTTAATAAAATAATAGTGATCTTTTGTTTTTCCTGGATCGAAGTCACAATTTCTTGCGCCATCATCAGGTAACTTCCATCTCCAATCATAACATAGATTTCACTCTTTGGAAGTGCCATTTTAGCTCCCAAACCTCCAGCAATTTCATACCCCATGCAAGAGTAGCCATACTCAAGATGAAATCCTTTTGGGCTTTGTGTTCGCCATAATTTATGTAAATCACCAGGCAAACTCCCTGCGGCGCAAACCACCACATCTTCGGGCTTTGAAAACGAATTAACCGCCCCGATGACTTCCCCTTGGAATGCGGGGGTTTCATTTTTCTCGGTATAAATTTCAGACACAAATTGATCCCAGCTCTTGTTAAATGAGATGATTTTATCTGAATAGTTTTTATCAACTTTAAAGGAAGACAAACGCGCATCTATCACTTCTAAAATAGATTTCGCATCCCCTACCAAAGGGAGCGCGCTGTGCTTAAAGGAATCAAATTCTGTAACATTAATATTAATGAATTTTACACTTGGATTTTGGAAAGCAGATTTTGAAATGGTCGTAAAATCCGAATATCTTGTTCCAATACCAATCACCAAATCCGCATCATTTGCAATTTCGATGGCTCCAGGGGTACCCGTGACTCCAGCAGCACCAAGGTTTTGAGGCTCATTATAATTTAAAGATCCTTTGCCAGCAAATGTTTCTACGACAGGAATTCCGGTTCTATTGACAAACGATTTCAGTGTTTTTGTTGCCCCGCTATAGATCGTCCCTCCACCCGAAACAATTAATGGTTTTTTACTTTCATTGATCATCGCAATTGCTTTGGAAAGTATATTTTGATCGGGCATATTTCTGCTGATATTCCAGACACGTTTTTTAAACAATTCAACAGGAAAATCAAAAGATTCCGCCTGAACGTCTTGAGGGATACACAGGGTAACCGCACCTGTTTCAGCAGGGGAGGTTAGTACCCGCATTATTTCTGGCAAGGCAGTAATAAGTTGCTCTGGACGATTTATTCTGTCCCAATATTTTGAAACGGGTTTAAAACAATCATTGACAGAGATGTCCTGGGTTAAATTAGATTCCAATTGTTGCAGTACGGGAGCTACTTGTCTTGTAGCAAAAATATCTCCGGGAATTAAAAGTACAGGAATCCTATTGATAGTCGCCGCTGCTGCACCCGTTATCATGTTTGTAGCCCCAGGGCCGATCGAGGTTGTACAAACAAAAGTCTGCAAGCGGTTTTTAACTTTGGCATAAGCAGCGGCGGTGTGCACCATCGCTTGCTCGTTTCTGGCGACATAAAATGGAAAATCAGTATTTTGATGAAGGGCTTGACCAATACCCGCAACATTACCGTGTCCTAAAATTCCAAAGCAACCTGCAAAAAATTTCTGTTGATGACCGTCGCGTTCAACATACTGATTTTTTAAAAACTCAATTGTTGCTTGCCCGACTGTTAATTTTTTTTTTTTCATTTTTAATAGAATTAAAACCCACCATTTTTATTTATAAATTCAAGGGATTGTTCTAGGGTGGGCATGAAATTTGCACATCCTTTTTGTGTCACTACATGCGCACCACTGGCGTTACCCATTCTGCATGATTTATAAAGATCCCAGTCATTGATTATGCCATAGAGAAATCCACTTGCAAAAGCATCTCCAGCCCCCAAAACATTGAGAATTTCAACAGGAAATCCGGGCACTGATGTCATTGTTCCATCATGACTGTGAATACTCGCGCCTTTTTCACCTCTTTTAACGATTAGCGTTTCTACACCAGTCGCTAATATTTTTTTGATGGCCAAGTCAATATCCCCCTTAATTTCAGGGGCTGATATTTGTTGGTCCTTTATTTCAACTTGGGAGACATTTTCCATCGTAGCAGCTAGGATTTCCTCTTCCGTCCCAATTGCAATTTTAACCCGAGGTAAAATAGCCCTCATCGTAACTCCAAAAGCTCGATAGTCATGCCATTGATCTGCTCTAAAATCTAAATCTAAAACCACTTCCAAATCGCTTTTCAAGGCTATTTCAGTTGCATGAAAAGTTGCGCTTCGGGTGGGTTCGATGTTCATGGCGGTACCATTAATTAGCAGTACTTTATAGTCTGAAATATTGGCACGATCTACGTCGTCAATATCTACCTGACTGTCAGAAGCGTTGTCTCTGTAATAAACGAGCGGAAACTTGTCAGGGGGTTCGATTCCAAGAATAACAGCACTTGTTCTCGTTCCTTTTTTAGTTGGTACGTTGGTGATATTGACTCCTTCTTCGGTTAAAAAATTAATTAAAAACTCCCCAACCTTGTCTTCTCCAACTGCGGATAATAAACTGGCATCGAGTCCCAATCTAGAACAGCCAACTGCGATATTTAGAGGGGAGCCTCCTACAAAAGCGTCGAATCCTTTAATTAGATTAAATGGTGCCCCAATATTTTGGGAATAAAGATCAATTGAAGACCTTCCAAAAGTGATTATATCGTGTTTATTATTGCTCATTTATTCCTCTTTATTGTTCATTTTTGCAGTTACTAGCGGCAGCCTATTGTCTTTTGCACTCCAAGAATCATAAATCCATTCATGATCAGGGTCAGTTGTATTGGCCAAACATTGATCAGTTCCAGCTAGAAAATTCAAATAGTAACAATGAAAACCATGTTCTGCCACTACAGGGTGAAATCCTTTTGGAATCATCACCACTTCATTGTGATGAGGTCTTACGATTTCATCAAGGGATTTGTCTTTTGTATAAACTTGCTGAATTGCATAGGCCTCAGGTTTTTGGAACTTGTAAAAATAAGTTTCCTCCTGTATGGGTTCTAAAACATTTCCTTTTTCATCCAAAATTCTCTCATCGTGTTTATGCGCTGGAAAAGAGCTCCAGTTTCCCGAAGGGGTGTAAACCTCTCTACAAACAATTTTGCTACAACCAAAACCGGGAGGGACAAGATCATTGAATTGTCTTGTGGCATTGTCTCCTCCAAAAATCACAACGGTAGTCTCCTCCGGGGTAACAAATTTAGGAGGAAAAGATTCTTCGGATTTACACCAGCCGTAGGCGATGTCAAGTTTTTCGCTTGTTGCCGTTAGCTTAAACGAAGTGTTGATGGGAAGATAAAGTGTGTGAGCAACGCCGCTAAATACGTCTTTTCTACCATTGACTGTTTCCCAGCTCCCTTTGTCACTTGTCACCTTAAAGTTTCCACTTAATAAAACAATCACCATTTCATTGTCTAGGGTGTTGTGTTCCCAGACTTCGTCATGATTGAACATCCTCGCTTCAAAACTTAAATAATTCCAATTTGCACTTTCAGGCGTCACGCTTTGGTAGATACTTGAACCTTTTTTAGGTTGGATGAGTAGTTGATCTTTATTGTTCATTTTTTATTGATTGAATTCAATTGCTTTTCCAGTTGCCCCTAACAAATCAAATTTTTGTTGCATAAACTTTACATATTCTTCGATGTAGGTTTTGCCGGGATTTATGGGATCAAAAAGTTCAGGCGAATCTCTAAAGAATTCTCTGTGAACTCGAGTCCAAAGTAAACGCATATCTGTTGCAATATTAATCTTACAAATACCGTATTTTATCGCTTTAACGATCTCCTCCTGTGAAACACCAGCTGCATTTTGATTGAGTTGACCACCAGCCGTATTAATTCTCTTTATTTCCACATCATTAACCGACGAGCCTCCATGAAGTACGATGGGGAAATTTGGGATGCGTTCTTGTATTTCTTTAAGGATGTCAAATTGAATTCCTTGTTCTCCCGAAAACTTATAGGCTCCATGACTGGTCCCAATCGCTACTGCAATACTATCGCATTTGGTTCGAGCGACAAACTCAGCTACTTCGTTGGGGTTTGTATATTTAGAATCTTTTTCATCAATCGAAATATCGTCTTCAACTCCGCTTAACACACCCAATTCAGCTTCAACAAAAACACCGCTTTTGTGCGCAGCTTTAACCACTTCAGAGGTTCTCTTTATATTATTTTCAAAATCATCATGCGATGCGTCAATCATCACGGATTGGTATTGATTTGATTTTATAGCATCAAATGCATGTACTTCATTGCCGTGATCTAGGTGGACACAATAAATGGCTTTGGGGTAAATTTTCGCTGCGGCATTGATCATCGCCATCATCATCATAGGACTTGCATAATTTCTGGCAACTGGAGTCAGTTGAACCAGAAAAGGGGCATTGGCTTGCGCTCCTGCCTTAAACAGACCCAAAACTTGTTCCATGGTAAAAACATTTACTGCTGGAATTGCATACCTACCGTAGCATTTGTTGAATAAATATTTAGAAGTAACAGTCATCTTTTTTAATAGTA
>JABAYY010000029.1 GCA_018608765.1 Flavobacteriaceae bacterium | reverse complement strand
ATACTATATTTTTACTTTCTACAATCTTTTGTTTATTTTTTTTATACTTTTGAGTTCTGATACAAAAGGGACCGATACTAAATCAATTCCGTCACTTAAAAAAAAAGAACTTTAGTTATGAAAAAATTATTCACTTCCTTTCTTATAATATGCACTCTTTTTGGGTGTCAAGATAATATACAATCGAGTTTACCAGCTTTACAAGGTTTGAAAAATGGGGATTTTACATGGCGATCTTCCTCGTCAACTGTGGTGGTGGATACTGCAGGTACTTTGACATTTACGGGAACAGATGGATATGGAGCACTCACACTCAAAGTGCCTACAGTGGCTTTGGGGACGTTTGTTTTAGGAGAAAACGCGACTGCTCTAGTGACGTATTCCGAAGATCAATTTATGTATTCAACCAATAACAATGGAAATGCAAGTATTGTGTATGTGAGTGATGGCACAATTACTATTGACGAACTCGATACGGTGAATGGAACGGTGACGGGGTCTTTTTACTTTAATGCTTATACCGCTGACGGTGAACGGGTGATGAATTTTTCTGAAGGTGTTATTTATAAATTGCCAGTGACCGAAGGAACGTTGTAGCGGTTGAGAGATTTAATTTTGAAGAATACTCATAGATGTTTTTTTCAAGGGACGGTTATCATTCCAGAAAACAAATATTTCCCTTCATACTTGTCAAACATATAAACGATATGAGATGACTCATTTCCGAACATTTTTTCGAAACTGTAAGTTATTCTAATAATGGAATCCGTTTTGTAATTAGAATATTCCATCTCATTAAGAAGTTCAGGGTTGTATAGTTTTTCGAGGTGTTTTTCAAATATGACTTTACTTGATTGTAGGTTTTCACTCCTTTCCGAAATACAGTTTATACATTTAATAGAATCCATTGACCTATTAAGCAAATACGTTACGTCTTTATTTTCAATCCCTACTTTAAAATTTTCCCAGATTGAATTTTCAGTGAAGTTAGTAGTATTCTTACAAGAGAATGCTAGAAATATAGATGTTGTTAGGATTAAATATTTGTAGTGGATAGTTTTCTTAGTTTTATTTAATTTTTTATTTTCTCTTTATATTTTAAGAAACAAATCATATCCGAAAACCCTCCATTATCAATAAAATATTGAAGATTTTTTTTTGTCCATTCAGCAATAAAATAGTTGCTAAAATCTTCGTGGAGTATTTCGTAATTTTCTATTTTGTTTAAATCTTCACGGTCCAACCTTAAAACGGTCATCCCTTTTTTATTTCTTGTATCGATAAAGAGTAAGTTCCACCAATCATTCATTTTTGCATGTTTTGAGTTCAAGATATACCCATACTCAAACTTCCTTAGAAAAGCATTTTGACCAAATTCAATATGATTTATTTCTGTAAATTCTACAATTACAGAGTCCCCTTTTAAAACATAATTAAAGCCACCTAAAAGTTCTCTACTTTCATATTTATCGCCTTCAGAATAATAAATTTTATTTCCAATGAAATACGTCTTAGGGTCTAAGTCCATTTTAGCCTTGGATTTTATCATTTGTTCTCTTTCAGTCGTTCTGTAAAAGTCTTTTCCGATTGTAAGTTTGGTTGATTTGTTTTCATCTAAATACCAGGTGCCCCTATATTTATTAGGAATAGTATACGAGTTTTTTGAATCTTCTGGTTGAGGAGCATTGAAATAATAATTATTGCATGAGCTCAATAGTGTAAGAATGAATAGTCCTATTAAAGTATTTATGTTCATCATGTTATTTTTTTGATTACAATAAACAGGTAGAAACCTGAGTCAATAGTTCAATCACTATAGGTTTTTATCAGTAAACTAATAGCAACCTTCAGTGGCGTGTTTAGGCACCTATTTTAGTAAATGAAAACCGAACCTGTTTGCCGCAGGCAGAGACTTTCGAAAGTAGGCTATAACTAGCAATAAATTACATACGGTGTTACCAATAGTTTTTTATAAAGTGATGTTGTAACTGAAATTTCCACTAATAGGAATCTCGTATATAATCTCATTACTATTAGAAGACAATTCTTGTCCTATAAAAATACCTGAAAAGGAACCTGATAGCCTGATTTTATCTTGATTTGTTCTATCAATGCAGTTAATATTAATATTATATGGTTTATTTTTATCAATATTCAAATTATATCCAGTTCCATAGTAATTATTAGTGCCATCAAAAACAATTTCCCAATTAAAAAAAAGGTTAACACCTTTTTCAGAGGCATTTTCGCTGAGGTAATATGAGCCAATCTCTATATTTTCAGTTAAATTTTCAGGAACATTTATTCTGACATTTAGACCTGTCATATTAATTTCGGTTATTGGTATCTGTTCATTCTGTATTTCCCATTCCATTCCAGGTTGAATCGGAATACCTTGAAAATATGAATCATAACTATCCATTGGCATACTTAAAGAGGCAAAATGTCCTTCACAATTTTGGCAGTTAATTCCTCCAGAATTTCCTTGTGCAAAAGAGCATAAAACTAAACCTGAATTAGTAGTGTATTCATAGTTTAAATTTTGGTCATTAATATTAAGGTCTAAAAAATCATTCTCTGAACAATTTAAATTTGCATCAAAAACTTCTTTCATATAATCTGGAACAGATAAATTTTTTTCCTCATCCGAGCAAGAAATTACAAGAATGAAAATACTGAATAATAATATTTTTTTCATAGTTCTTAGTTTAAATTATTGCTAACTAGTGAATATAAACCACTAGTGGTTTATATTTCCTTTATATCTTGTTTGGAGTGGTTCAATACACCCCTTATTGGGATGTATTGAACCACTCTTGTCTTTATAGAAACCGTCCAATGGATTTTGTATTGTATTCATTTTTTGTATAGAAACTTGTGTGTAAATCTCTGTTGTTTTGGAGTTTCCATGTCCTAATAATGATTGGATATAACGAATCTCTGTTCCTTTCTCCAATAAATGTGATGCAAAACTATGTCGCAATGTATGTGGATGGACTTGTGCTAGACTCTATATATTTTGCAAACTCCACAGCTCCGCTAAGCGAGTCCCATTTTATAAAATAATGAGACCTCACAAAAAGGAGCAATTATCAGTCCCCCCTTGTCTTAACTTTTGATAAAATTATTTTATGAAGATTTAGACTTGGGGTCAAAAATCAATTAAATCTAAAAAAGAATTTAATAACACCCAAAAAATTATCGAACTTTAACATAAATAATTGACAACGTTTACTTTATATTTTAAATGATTAAACACTATTGTTTTTTATTCCAATTTTAAACAGCATTTTCATTCACAATTTACGCCATGAATTTGTTTATAATTAATAAGGCCTAGAGATACTCAAACCCCTAAATAGTTTTATATTTAGGATTCCGTTTATAGCTTATAAAACACCTATGTATTTAATTTTTGATACCGAAACTACCGGCTTGCCAAAGCGTTGGAATGCACCCATTACCGACGTTGACAATTGGCCTCGCTGTATTCAGATTGCATGGCAATTGCACGACGAACTCGGAAACTGTATTGAGCATCAAGATTATTTAATACGCCCCGACGGATTTAATATCCCTTACGATGCCGAAAAAATTCACGGCATCTCCACAGAGCTAGCTACCGAACAAGGTCTTGGATTGACAGAAGTATTGGAGTTATTCAATACGGCACTTTCAAAAACCACTTTTGTAGTCGGTCAAAACTTAGGCTTTGATTTGAATATTATGGGCTGTGAATTTCACCGCCTGCAAGTCGCATCGCCTTTAAGTGAACTTCCTGTTCTGGACACCTGTACCGAAAAAACAGCCTCCATGTGTCAAATCCCCGGAGGTAGAGGAGGGAAGTTTAAATTACCTACACTGACAGAACTACACCAGTTTTTATTTCATAAGCCGTTTGGAGAAGCGCACAATGCCACTGCCGATGTAGAAGCCACTACCCGTTGTTTTTTAGAGTTGATTCGACGTAAAGAATTTACCATTGATCAATTGCAAGCTTCCAACGATTTTTACGAACGCTTTCAGTCCGAAAATCCGGAGGAAATCACTCCGATTGGAATAAAACATGTCAACCTTAAACAAGAATCGGCCAAAATTTCGGCACGAATCCAACAAGAAAAAGACGCAGTAACCCCTCAACAAATTACAACAGAAGTTCCGGATATACTGAACGATGTGGAAGTAGTGCATCTGCATAATCACTCTCAATTTTCGGTTTTACAATCCACCATCAGTGTCAAAAATTTAGTCGCTGCTGCTTCTGATAATCAGATGCCTGCCGTGGCAATTACCGATCATGGAAACATGATGGGTGCCTTTCATTTTGTCAAAGAAATAGGCAATTACAATAGAGACATACGTCAAAAAAATAAAGACGCCGAAGCGGCCAATGAACCCGCAGATGCACAAGAAATTAAAGGAATTGTAGGCTGTGAATTTTTTGTTTGCGAAGACCACACCAATAAATCTCAAAAAGACAATGGCTATCAAGTCGTCTTCCTAGCAAAATCTAAAAAAGGCTATCACAACCTAGTGAAAATGTCGTCCAAAGCCTATACCGATGGGTTCTACTATTTGCCTCGAATTGACCGCAGTATAGTTGAAACTTATAAAGAAGATTTAATTGTCCTAACAGGAAATTTATACGGTGAAGTGCCTTCTAAAATATTAAATGTTGGCGAGCGTCAAGCCGAAGAAGCCCTTTTGTGGTGGAAAGACAAATTTGGAGCGGACTTGTATGTAGAGCTTATGCGTCACAAGCAAGAAGATGAAGACCGCGTCAACCCAGTATTGATCAGTCTTGCCAAAAAACATGCGGTCAAATTAGTCGCCACAAATAACACCTATTACATAAATCAAGAAGATGCCAATGCACATGATATCTTATTGTGTGTGAAAGACGGTGAAAAGCAAGCCACGCCTATAGGGCGGGGACGTGGATACCGTTATGGGCTTCCAAATCAAGAGTATTATTTCAAATCCTCAGAGGAAATGAAATCGCTTTTTAAAGACGTTCCTGAAGCAATTGTAAACATTCAAGAAGTGGTTGATAAAATTGAACCCTTTGAATTGGCACGGGACGTCTTACTGCCAAAGTTTGATATTCCTGAAGAATTTATAAACCCAGCGGACGAAATAGACGGCAGTAACTTTGGAGAAAATGCTTACTTAAGACATTTGACCTATCAAGGCGCCGAAAAACGTTATGGAGAACTCACAGAAGACATTAAAGAACGTCTCGATTTTGAGCTTAAAACCATTGAAAATACAGGATATCCAGGGTATTTCCTCATTGTAGAAGATTTTATTCGAGTGGCACGTTCCATGGATGTGTCGGTAGGACCCGGTCGTGGGTCAGCTGCCGGTTCTGTGGTTGCCTATTGCCTTTGGATCACCAATATTGACCCTATTAAATACGATTTGCTTTTTGAGCGTTTCTTGAATCCCGATCGTGTGAGTATGCCCGATATCGATATTGATTTTGATGATGAAGGGCGTGGACGTGTAATGGATTATGTCATCCAAAAATATGGATCCAATCAAGTGGCTCAAATCATTACGTATGGAACCATGGCCGCCAAATCGTCTATTAGAGATACTGCCAGAGTTTTGGATTTACCTCTAGGAGATGCCGATCGCATTGCGAAGCTGATTCCTAATATGGCCAAGCTTCATAAAATTTTTAATACCCCTGAAAAGGAGTTGAAAGCGAAGTTCAGATCGGAAGATATGGAGCTGATCAATCAGTTGCTCAACTTGTCAGATGGGGATGACTTGGAAGCAGAAACAATCAATCAAGCACAAGTACTTGAAGGATCACTAAGAAATACAGGAATTCATGCCTGTGGGGTGATTATAACCCCAGGAGATATCACCAATTATGTGCCCATTGCAACCGCCAAAGATTCTGATCTATATGTGACCCAGTTTGACAACTCTGTAGTTGAAGATGCAGGGCTGCTAAAAATGGATTTTTTAGGACTGAAAACATTAACGCTTATAAAAGATACCGTTAAAATTGTAAAAGCCAAACATGACATCACATTGGATCCTGACACCTTTCCATTGGACGATGTGTTGACTTATGAATTGTTCCAACGTGGGGAAACCGTCGGAGTATTTCAGTATGAATCCCCAGGAATGCAGAAGCATATGCGGGATTTAAAACCGACTGTTTTTGCCGATTTAATTGCCATGAATGCCTTGTATCGTCCTGGGCCAATTGAATATATTCCTAGTTTTATTCGGCGTAAACAAGGCGATGAAGAGATTAGTTATGACCTTCCAGAAATGGAAGAATACCTAGAGGAAACGTACGGAATTACGGTGTATCAAGAGCAGGTTATGCTCCTGTCGCAAAAACTCGCTGACTTTACCAAAGGTGAAGCCGATGTTTTGCGTAAGGCCATGGGTAAAAAGCAAATTTCGGTACTCGATAAAATGAAACCGAAGTTTATCAACCAAGCCGCCGCCAAAGGAATGGCAGCAGATAAGCTTGAAAAGATTTGGACGGATTGGGAAAAATTTGCCAGTTATGCATTTAATAAATCCCACTCCACCTGTTATGCGTGGATTGCCTATCAAACAGCGTATCTAAAAGCACATTACCCTGCGGAATACATGGCAGCCGTATTGTCCAATAACATGAACGATATTAAACAAGTTACCTTCTTTATGGAAGAATGTAAACGCATGAAATTAAATGTATTGGGGCCTGATGTCAATGAGAGTTATTATAAATTCTCGGTTAATAAAGACAACGCCGTTCGTTTTGGAATGGGCGCTATAAAAGGCGTTGGTCATGGGGCGGTGAAAACCATTGTAGAGCAACGAAAAAATGAAGGCCCTTATAAGTCCATTTTTGATTTGGCAAAACGCATCGATTTAAGAGCAGCCAACAAAAAAGCATTTGAAAACTTGGCCAATGCAGGTGGATTTGATTGTTTTCCAAATACCCACCGTGCACAGTATTTTCAAGATGAAGGCGATGGCGTTACCTTTTTAGAAAAAACCATTAAATACGCCAACCGGTACCAAGAAAATAAAAACTCGGCACAAGTAAGTTTATTTGGAGAATCAAGCGATGTTCAGATAGAAGAGCCCGAAATACCACCTTGTGAAACTTGGGGGACCATGGAAAAATTAGCCCGTGAAAAAGAAGTAGTTGGGATTTATATTTCTGGACATCCTTTAGATGATTTTAAACTCGAAATGCAAAATTTTTGTAATGGTGATATTTCTGTGTTCCATGACATGCCAAGCTTTATTAATAAAGAAATTTCATTTGGCGGAGTAGTAACAGATGTTCAACACCGTGTGAGTAAACAAGGAAAAGGCTGGGGGACGTTTACCATCGAAGACTATATGAATAGCCACGAATTTCGAATTTTTGGTGAAGAGTATTTGAAGTTCAAACATTTTCTCATGCATAATAATTTTGTGTTTGTACGCGCCCTAATTAGAGAGGGATGGACCAACCGTGATACCGGGGCTAAAGGCGATCCACGATTGCAATTCAATAGTTTTCAGCTGCTGCATGATATCATGGAATCCTATGCTAAAAAGCTATCGATTCAATTAAATATCAAAGAAATTTCAGAAGAGAAAGTACAAAATATCAAAGACCTTTTGCAAATGCATTCGGGGAATCACAATTTAAAATTTGTCATCTATGACGATGAGGAAGAATTAAAATTAGAGATGAACAGTCGTTTGCAAAAAATTAAAATATCGCAAGAACTATTAGAAGAATTAAAAGCGCAAGAGGTGTTTTATAAATTAAATTAAGGACTTATAGCAATCAACAATTCGGTCATAAGTAAAACAAATCGTTAACGATTTAGATTCAAAGTTTTTTAATTAGTTTTGTATTGTGTTATAGTAATCAAGAAGTAGTGTTATGACAAAAGGTTTGTTGATACTTTTTACAGTTTTTGCAGTGATCGCCTTGCTAAATTTTTCATCACTTAAATTGATGAAATTAGAAGCGGTTAAAAAAGCAAAATTCAGAAAAGTGTTTTTTTATTTTTATGGACTATTTCTAATTTTTACAGGTGTGGTCAATTGTATAGAACAATCAGAACTCAATATTATTTTCATAATTGAAATCCTTATAGGTGTTGTGTTTCTTGTCGGGAATTACCTGGGCAAACTGGAAGAAAAAAAGCTTTCTTAAGGAGGATTACTTAAACTCATTACATCGAATATGAATACTCAAATAAATATAATTATAAACAGTTAAAATAAAAATTATGGCATTAGAAATCACAGACGCGAATTTTGAAGAAACAGTCTTAAAAAGTACAAAACCTGTATTGGTTGATTTTTGGGCAGCATGGTGCGGTCCTTGTAGAATGGTAGGGCCTATCATTGAGGAAGTTAGTGCAGAATATGCTGACAAAGCCGTTGTAGGAAAAGTTGATGTAGATGCAAATCAAGAATTTGCTGCTAAATACGGCGTGCGTAACATTCCAACAGTTTTGGTGTTTCAAAACGGTGAAGTTGTTGGGCGTCAAGTAGGCGTATCTCCAAAAAATGTTTACACAGAAGCTATTGACGCTCTCTTGTAAGCACATCTTTTAAAAAGAAGTTTAAAAAGGTTTGTCTTATTGGTAAACCTTTTTTAGTTTAGGACCTATGGATATTCAAAAGGAATTACAAGAAGCTTCTGGATTTTTAAACTTTGATTTATTGGCTAAATCCATTGTAGAAGGCTTTATTTCAGGCATGCATAAAAGTCCTTTTCATGGGTTTTCGGCAGAGTTTGCCGAGCATAAAATTTATAACAATGGCGAAAGTACGCGCCATATCGATTGGAAATTGTTTGCTAAAACAGATAAACTCTATACAAAGCGATATGACGAAGAAACCAACTTGCGATGCCATCTGATTGTCGATAATAGCAGTTCAATGCATTATCCAAAATGCAACCAACCTTCCATTACCCAATTAAATAAAGTTAGTTTTTCAGCCTTGGCTGCTGCGGCAATGATGCAGCTCCTAAAAAAACAACGCGATGCTGTGGGGTTGAGTGTGTATTCAGAGGGAATGGATTATTATGCTCCAGAAAAAGGAAGTGAACGTCACCATCAAATGTTGATGGATCGTTTAAACACCACTGTGAGCAGCCCTCAAAAAAAAGTAGGTACCAAAACCTATGAGGTCTTGCATCAAATTGCTGAAAAGTTACACCGCCGCTCGTTGATTTTTCTGTTTACAGACATGTTTCAGTCCGATCAGGAAGCCGAACAATTGTTTGAAGCGCTCCGTCATTTAAAGTATAACAAGCACGAATTGGTGTTGTTTCATGTCTATGACAAAGCCACCGAATTTAATTTTAAATTTGAAAACACCCCAAAGCGTTTTGTTGATGTAGAAACGGGTGGGTCAGTAGATTTGTATCCAGAAACATTACAAGCCAATTACGAGGCCGCTATAACGTCCTATTTCAAGGACTTACGCATGAAGTGTGGACAGTATAAAATCAATTATGTTGGGGTTGATATTCAAGAAGGATTTAATAAAATCTTGACCACCTATATGGTCGAACGTCAGAAATTTATTTAATTTTCATTTTAGATAAAAATAAAGTCAAAAATAGTTGTGAAATGAAAAATGCAGTGTATATTTGCAACCGCATTAACGCAACGGTTTGGTAGTTCAGTTGGTTAGAATACCTGCCTGTCACGCAGGGGGTCGCGGGTTCGAGTCCCGTCCAGACCGCTAAGTATTTTTTATAAAATACAAATAGTAATTAAGACGTTGTGTCGAGATAATCAAATGATTATCCGTGGTTTGTGACAAAACCAGTGAGAAGCTTTCCTGAAAATGGAGGGCTTTTTTTATATCTAAACACCAAGGATAAGCAGTTCTTCAGATTAATCTAACGGAATTCTACCATCCAAAAGTGTATCCTTAAACAAGAAATTTTTAATTTTTGAGATATAATCCACCTGTTTTTCTGTTTTAAACCCTTGTCAAAAATAGATATTTTACTACTGTTATGAGTTTTTATCGTATATTGTATAAGTTACTACGACAAAAATTAAACAAAAATATGTCATCATTAACTCCTTCAACTTCAATTTTAGGGCTCAGAAAAGCCAAGCACTTGCTCAGACGCAGTTGTTTCCAATATTCTAAAACCGTTTTGGATCAGTTTGCAGCTTTAACTCCACAACAAGCATTGGCTCAACTCACTGTAGAGCCTACTGTTTTTTGGGAAGATCCTTATGACATGAAAGTATATGCTCAATCCGGAGTATCTGATGATTTTTGGATTCATACGCCCAATACAGTGCCTTCAGATTTTCCTTATGGACAGTTTCGTAAACGAGGAATACTTTCTGGGTGGTGGTGGTACAACGCTTATAAGCAGAACAACCTCAAGCACAAGCTCATCTTTTTTTTACATACAACTTTTACGGTTTCTAAGGATGATGGCGTCGGGAAGTCTTCCTGTTTTTATGACTATTTAAAGTTGTTGGAATTCTATGCCTTTGGAAATATTAAAACTCTCGCTAAAAAAATCAACTATGATAATGGAATGCTAAATTATTTGGATAATACGACTAACAATAAAAACAATCCAAATGAGAACTATGCGCGCGAATTTCTTGAGCTTTTCACAATTCTTAAAGGCCCTCAAATAGGGCAAGGTAATTATACAAATTATACTGAAACAGATATTCAAACCACTGCTAAAGTTTTTTCTGGAATAAAAATGAAACCTAATAGAGATGTTATCGACCCTGATACTGGGATTCCAATGGGTTATGCAAATGTTTCTCAACACAATACGGATTCCAAAACGTTTAGTAATGCGTTTAATAATTTAACAATTACAGGGCAATCCGATGAGGTAGGGATCAAACAGGAGGTAGACGATTATGTAGAAATGGTATTTGCGCAAGAGGCAACAGCCAAGGCGTATGTTAGAAAAATTTATAGATATTTTGTAAAAAGTGAATGGGGTCAAGAAGTTGAAGATGATATCATTACGCCGCTTTCAGCGCAGTTGATTGCATCTGATTATGACTTGTTAGATGTCGTTAAGACGCTTTTAGAATCGGAGCATTTTTATGATGAGGATGATTCAGATAGCTCAAATGAAACTATTGGAAGTATAGTCAAAAACCCTATTCAACTTTTAAGTGAAGCGTTAAGTTTATTGCAAATCGAATTACCAGATCCTTCCGCAAGCAGTGCAAATCCGCCAACGACTTGGACAACAGATCAAGATTATTTTCACAAATTTTATTTTAATTTTTGTTATTTCGGATATTTTGCTGGCTCTGGGATGAATCCATTTTCACCTGAAACAGTCGCAGGATACCCTGGCGATTATCAAACACCTGATTTTGATCGCAGTTGGTTTTCTTCCAACACTGTTATTTCACGCTACAAACTTATAGAATGTTTTATATCTGGAAAAAATAAAATCAGCAGTCCAAACACCAATATTTGGGTGTTGTTTAACAGTGTTGATTATGTGCATAATTCTGGAAACTTTTCCTTTGCGAGTGATGCTCAGACTTTAGTCACCGAGATTTCAGAGTTGCTTTATTGCGAATCTATAGATCAAAGCAGAATCGACTATTTTATGACAGTTTTGAATGAAATGGATCCCTCTTATTGGAACTCAGCTTGGAATAATTACCTCCAAACTGGGGTTGATGTACAAGTCAAAATACGACTTGACGCACTATTTACTAAAATGATTAATGCTCCAGAATTTCAATTGATGTAATACGCAGACGAATGAAAAGAAGACAATTTATAAAACTATCATCAACAGCTTCAGCGATCGGGCTTATGCCTTTTCAAGTGAATGCCTCTTTAAAATTAATGAATTCATTTTTTAATTGTGATGTCTCTAACAGGAAATTAGTTTTGATTGAACTTTCTGGCGGAAATGATGGGCTAAATACGGTCATCCCTATTAGTGCTTTTACCGATTATCAAACCCTACGTCCAAATATTCATATTCCATCCTCCTTATACCTTCCTTTAAATCAGATTGACGCTAGTTTAGCAGGAACAAATCAAGATATTGCCTTACATCCGGCTCTTACGGGATTAAAAGATTTATTTGCAGCAGATCAACTTAGAATTATTCAGTCAGTAGGCTACCCGTCTCAAAATAAAAGTCATTTTGCTTCTCAAGATGTTTATGCAACTGGAAATGATGGAAGTAATTGGAGTAATGGAAGTGACAGTGGTTGGATTGGTCGTTATATGGAACAAGCGTATGCAGACTTAATTCCAGCCAATTATCCTTTAGGAATTCAAATAGGCTCACAAAATACAAACCTTGGCTTTCATGGCATCGTAGAGCATGGTCTTGCCTTAAATATCAATGGTCAAGATTCGGAAAATTTCTACTCAGTTTTGAGTGGTTTGGGGGGAAGTCCACCAGAAAATATTCCTAACTCACACTACGGAATAGAACTTCAAAACATAATAAACGTTGATGCACTTTCCAATCAGTATTCTGAAGTTATTTCTAACTCCTTCAGTGCGGGTTCAAATAATGCGACAACGACTTACCCAAATACAGACCTCGCGGATCAGTTAAAGACGGTCGCAAGATTGATGCGAGGCGGTATTCAGTCTAAAATATTTATGGTTAAGTTAGGTGGATTTGATACGCATAATAATCAAAACCAAGCTTCCGGAGATGTACAAGGAAAACATTATGAATTAATGTCTAAATTATCTGGAGCTATTGAAGCATTTATGTCAGATTTGAATTCCGATAGTTTAGCGGATGATGTGTTGGGAATTACCTTCTCAGAATTTGGAAGAAAAGCCCAAGAAAATGGCAGTTTAGGAACGGATCATGGCGAAGTTGCACCTGTTTTTGCTTTTGGAAAACCAGTTAAAAGTGGGGTTTCAGGAGTGAATGTTGATTTGAGTGAAGCGGTTTCATCCAATAACTTTCAAATACAATCGGTTCAACATGATTATAGACAAACTTTTGCAACCATTATGCAAGATTTTCTAGGATCTAATGATGCCATCGTAGATGCGGCCTTTGTAGGAAATATGAACAATGAAAGCTTTACAGATTTAAAAATATCAGAGCTGATTAAATCAGAATTTTTGGTACCTGAAAGTTGCTATGACGGCAGTTTAAATATCCCTAGCGAAACACTTGCTGAATGGTCTGTATATCCTAATCCATTTAAAACAGATTTCTTTGTAAAGTCCGAAAATCAACATTTAGGAACTTCGTTTGAATTAAGAAATCAACTTGGTCAACGCGTTTTGAATGGGGATCTTGACTTTATAAATGGAAATGCAAAGGTGCAAACTCAAAACTTACAAAATGGACTCTATATTTTAACATTAAAAAATTCCATAGAATCTTCCGTTCATAAGTTAATTAAATATTGATTTTAAGAGTTTTAAACATAAAAAAAGGCAATCCATGAGGATTGCCTTTTTTATTAATGAGTATTTTTTTAAAACTTATTCTTTCGTTAAGTCAAATTTCTGACCCCCGAGATCCAGTGTAAAACCAGTTTTTTCTGAATTAAATTGAATACTAAGTCCAGCTTCTTCCATAGAAAACTCACCGCCACCTTCGCTCTCTAAAGGCAAGGCTGGTTGGCCTTCTGCTTCAAGAACAAGGGATCCATTACCTTCAGAAACGGTAATTTTCATTGGGAATTCAGCAGAAGAATAAACTCCTAAATAAGCTGTTAAAATCTCAACACTTTCAGTTCCGTCAGATGCTTTCCACTTGTTGTTACTTGAATCTACATCTGGTAACACGAAATCAGGATCAATAACCACTTTTGATAACTCTTCGGTAGTGTCCACTTTAAATGTCCAAGTTACATTGCGTTTCCAAATCTCAACCGGCAAAGTTTTTCTTGTCACTTTTCCGCTTTTTGTTTTTAGTTCAATAACTACAGGCATCGGCATTTTCTCTAAATTCTCGATCGTTATGACAGCACCTTGAGTCGGGTCGTTTTTAACATATTTGACTTTCGTAACAGCTTGGTCTAATTTCCAGCTATTAATAAACCATCCTCTCCAAAACCATCTTAAGTCTTCGCCTGCTACGTTTTCCATAGTTCTAAAAAAATCATCTGGTGTTGGATGCTTGTAAGCCCAACGGTCTATATATGCTGTAAAGGCTTCATCAAAACGTTCAGGACCTAAGATTTGTTCACGCAACAATATAAGTCCTGTACTTGGTTTGTAGTATGCTAACACTCCTAAGTTTCGTTCTTTTAAGTTGTCTGGAGATGTATAGATTGGCTCGAGCCTGTCATTAACAAACATGCCTGACATGCGGTGCATGTTTGATTTGCGTTCTTTGTATTCTCCATTATTAAATGCATCAGTACTTAAAGAGTTAATAAACGTATTAAATCCTTCGTCCATCCAAGCGTGTAAACGCTCATTAGAACCTACAATCATCGGGAACCAAATATGTCCAAATTCGTGATCCGTTACGCCCCACAGACGCTCTGTTTTTGATTCATAGTTACAAAACACAATTCCTGGATATTCCATCCCACCTTCGTTTCCAGCAACATTAATTGCTGCAGGGTAAGGGTATTCAAGCCATTTTTCAGAATAATGCTCAATAGAAGCTTTTGTGTATTCTGTAGAACGCGTCCAAGCATCTTGACCTACACTTTCAACTGGATAGGCAGACATTGCTAATGATTTTTTTCCACTAGGTAAATTGATTCGTGCAGCATCTAAAATAAAAGCTGCAGAAGATGCCCATGCGACATCTCTGGAGTTTTCAATTCTAAACTTCCATGTCAATGTAGCTGAGTTTGTTGGTCGTGAGCTTGGCTGTGTCACTTCCGCTTCTGATCGAATCATCACAGTTTCGTCACTTATTTCTGCTGTTTTCAATCTGTTTTGTTGTTCCTGTGTGTAAACCTCAGAAGGATTTAAAAGCGCTCCCGAACAGACTACCAAATGATTTGCTGGGGCTGTAATGTTTACGTCAAAAGTTCCATATTCTAAGTAAAACTCTCCAGCTCCAAGGTAAGGAAGCGTGTTCCATCCACTCACATCGTCATAAACACTCATTCTAGGATACCATTGTGCTAAGGTGAAAATACGGCCATTTTTGGTTTCTAAAACCCCCATTCGATCCGATCCATAATCAGGAGACGTAAATGAGAAATTAATTTTAATTCCAACAGTACCACCATTGGCTTCTAAGGCAGAAGGAAGGTTTACTTTCATGCGCGTATCTACAATTGAATACGTCGTATTTATTTCTGTAGAACGACGCCCTTTTTTGTAAATAAGTTTGATGGTGTTGATGCCATATCCACCGTCAAAATCTTGACCCTTGTCACCATTTCGGCTTCCACGGAGGGGGACAATCGCTTTTCCACGAGAATCAAGTTTAAATAAATTCTGATCCAATTGCATCCACAAAAAATCCAATGCATCTGGACTGTTGTTTGTGTACGTAATGGTTTCCGATCCCGAAATTTCTTTCGTGGTTTCGTTTAAGTTGACATCGATTACATAATCCGCGCTGTTTTGCCAATAGGCATGCCCAGGTTTTCCGCTCGCGGAGCGTGTTGCAGTCCCGTTTTTACTATAAAAATCATGCCCAAAAGCGTCATTATAGTTGTAGTTAGAAGGTTCTTTTTCTTGCGCAATCAGGGAAGACGACACGAAAAATAAACCACAAAATAAAATAGAAATGTACTTGTTCATAGTGATAGAGTTTGTTTTATTAAGTGTGAAAATAATGTAAATTATAAAATATTGATTAAAAGTTTTGTTAAAAGCGATTAGGTATTAAAATACTATAGATCTATGATCCCAAATGATCGAAATAAAGAGGCCTAAATAGATGATAGCGACCACAAACTTAATGAATGCAGAGGTTAAAAACCCCAGCAAACTTCCAAATGCAGCTTTGAGAGCCGTTTTAGAATCGGCTTTGTTTATCAATTCGCCTGCAAAAGCACCCACAAAAGCACCCATAATAAAACCCCCAGGAATTGGAGTAAGGAGCCCAATGATGAGTCCAACAGAAGTTCCAATCATTCCCGCTTTGGTGCCACCAAATTTTTTAGTGCCAAGAGCTGGAATAATATAATCTAAAATCCAAATTAAAATAGCCACAATGAGCGTGATGACAAGGGTCATAAGACTGACATCAATTTCGGGCATTAAGTACAATACCAAAAGACCCAACCAACCTGTAAGAGGTCCGGGTAAAACAGGTAAAAAACTCCCAACGACCCCGAGGATCATTAAGAAGGCAGCGATTATGATTAAGAAAATATCCATAGGTTTTATTTGTTAGACTCTAAGAGCACTCCAATGTTACAAAATTTAACAGTTTGTTAAAAGAATTTAAAAGTCATTTTGTAAACAAAAGAGTTATTTTTGCAATAAATTTTAAATTATGGAATCCCTCTCTGAACTTATTAAGTTAATATCACTCGAAAAAATTAACGATCACACCTTTATTGGTAAAAATTATCAAGCGCCTTGGGGGCGTGTTTTTGGTGGTCAAGTATTGGCACAATCCCTACATGCCGCCTATCAAACTGTTCCCGAAGATCGATACGCACATTCAATGCATGGCTATTTTATATTGGGCGGAAACATTGATGTTCCAATCAAATATGAAGTAGATATTATAAGAGATGGTGGTAGTTTTACAACCCGTCGTGTAGTTGCTTTTCAAAATGAAAAGGCAATTTTTAATATGTCTGCATCTTTTCAGTTAAAACAAGAAGGAGTTGATCATCAAATTTCGATGCCTAATGTATTTCCGCCAGAAGAATTGATGAATAGTCATAAACAGATTGAACAATTTAAGGACGTAATTCCAGACACTTACAAACGTTATAAATCTTTTTTACCGAAAGTATTTGAATTCAAGCCAGTGGACAATATGCTTACCAAGTTGGTCAAAAACAGTCCGCCATTTGATAATATATGGTTTAAGACTTGCGAAGAACTTGCAACCAATATTCCACTACAACACCAGTTGTTAGCCTATGCTTCTGACTATAATATTTTGCGTCCTGCATCTATGCCACATCGAGAGTTTTTAAACTCAAAAGAAGTGTTTTATACGAGCTTAGATCATGCCTTGTGGTTTCACCGCGATTTTGATATTAGTGATTGGCTCTTGTACGCTATTGACAGTCCGAGTGCTTCTAATTCAAGAGGGTTTTCTAGAGGGAGCATCTTTGACTCTAAAGGGAATTTAATAGCTTCTGTCGCTCAAGAGGGATTGATGCGTATATTGGATCAAGGTTCAAAACCAGGGACTATTTGATCTAAAATACCGTTTTCATTTCTTTTTTAAACGTATCAAACTCGACTTTATTAGAGACCAGATTTAAGGAAGTGCTAACGACTTTTGCTACCGACTCTGCTTGAAACCCCAGCCCAATGACTATTTTTCTTAGTATGGTTACTTCGTGTGCATCTTTGATGTCATCGGCATAGACCATACGAGCCAAATCATACAAGCGCTCAATACGTGAATCTTGCGATATTGGCGGATTGATGGGATGTGATTTATAGTTTTTAAAAATTTTTAGATAAGTTTCCTTTGAAATGTCTAAGTTTTGAGCAAGTCGGTCTAAAAAACATTTTTCTTCTTGGCTTATGATATTGTCGCTGAAAGCGACCCTCACAATGGAAGCAAAATGATCTTGGTTTCTAGTGGTGAAACCACTATTGAATAAATCTGAAAAGGACATAGGTTTGTAAATTTAGGTACACAAACCTACATATTTTTTTTAAATTTTAGCTTGAATTTTTAAAAGGATTATGTCTTAATAACAATCAAATTCAAAGACTATTATTATATCTTTGCAAAAATTTTTTAGTTGAGTAAAACCATCCTTTCTCAAAAATTTCAACAGTCTTTGATTCATCAAAATCTGAGCGCTGCTATATCCAAATCCAAAGAAAAAATACATTTAAAAGGTGCTTTAGGCTCTTCGCTGTCTTTCACAATAGCCAGTCTATTTAAAACCAAAACCCACCCTTTTTTACTGATCTTTAACAATAAGGAAGAAGCGGCCTATTATTTGAATGATTTGGAAGTGTTACTGGACGACAAAGAAGTGTTGTTTTATCCAGGGAGTTATCGCAGACCTTATCAAATTGAAGAGACAGACAACGCCAATGTATTGTTACGTGCTGAGGTTTTAAATCGTATCAATTCTCAGAAAAAACCTGCCCTCATTGTTACGTATCCAGAAGCACTTTTTGAAAAAGTATTGTCCAGAAAAGAACTTGAGAAATCTACGTTTAAAGTGGCAGTAGGCGAGGAATTGAATTTAGATTTCTTTAATGAAGTCCTTTTTGATTATCAGTTCACACGTGTTGATTTTGTGACTGAACCAGGGGAGTTTTCAGTACGCGGTGGGATTGTAGATGTATTTTCATTTTCACACGACGAACCTTACCGAATTGAATTCTTTGGTGACGAAGTGGACAGTATTCGAACATTTGATATTGAATCACAACTGTCAATAAAACCCATTAAAAAACTCCAAATCATCCCTAATATTGAGCATAAATTGCTCAACGAAACACGTCAAGGGTTTTTAGAATATATTTCTTCAAATACGGTTGTATTTACTAAAAATATCCCAGCATTTTTAGCGGCTACAGATACACTTCAAGAAAAAGCTTCTGAAGCGTACAATGAACTGTCCACGGACATCAAGCACAGCCGTCCAGAAGATTTATTTTGTACGTCCGCTGATTTCAAATCTCAGTTGTTGGACTTCACAGTAGTTGAATTTGGAAGTGCCGCTGTTTTAGCACCAAAAAAGGAACAGCAATTGGAACTTCAAGTCAGTCCTCAGCCGTCTTTTAACAAACAATTTAATCTCATTATTGAAGACTTAAACAGTCATCATGATCTAGGGTATCAAAACTTTATCTGTTGTTCAAACACCCAACAAGCACAACGGTTTTATGATATTTTTGAAACCGTAGATGAAGACGTGCACTGTCAAACTATTGTGATGTCTTTGTATCAAGGGTTTATTGACCATGATAAAAAAATTGTGTGTTATACCGATCATCAGATTTTTGAACGCTATCATAAATTCCATCTTAAAAACGGATTTTCTAAAAAGCAATCTATCACTCTTCAAGAATTAACGAAACTTGAAATCGGAGATTATATCACCCATATTGACCACGGAATTGGAAAATTTGGAGGGTTGCAAAAAATTGATGTTGAAGGAAAAAAACAAGAAGCCATCAAGCTATTTTATGGCGAACGTGACATCTTATATTTAAGCATTCATGCCCTTCATAAAATCACCAAATTTAACGGAAAAGATGGGAAGCCACCCAAAGTTTATAAGTTAGGCAGTAAAGCATGGAAAGTCCTTAAGCAAAAGACAAAATCCAGAGTCAAAGAAATTGCATTTAATCTTATAAAACTCTATGCCAAACGGAAGTTAGAAACAGGTTTCAGATACAATCCTGACACCTCGATGCAGCTTGAATTGGAAGCCTCCTTTGTTTTTGAAGATACACCAGATCAAATCACGGCGACTGCCGACATCAAAGCAGATATGGAAAGCGAACGTCCTATGGACCGTTTGATTTGTGGGGATGTGGGTTTTGGTAAAACAGAAGTGGCTTTAAGGGCCGCTTTTAAAGCCGTTGACAATGGCAAGCAAGTTGCTGTTTTAGTACCCACAACCATTCTTGCATTCCAACATGCTAAAACCTTTAAATCTCGTTTAAAGGATTTTCCAGTTAGAGTTGATTATATCAACCGTTTCAAAACGACCAAACAACGCAAAGAAACCTTAGAACAGTTAGAGTCGGGAAGTTTGGACATCATTATTGGAACGCATCAATTGGTCAATAAATCTGTAAAATTTAAAGATTTAGGACTGCTAATTGTAGATGAAGAACAAAAATTTGGTGTGGCTGTCAAGGAAAAACTCAAAACGCTTAAAGATAATGTGGATGTGCTTACTCTGACTGCGACTCCAATTCCACGAACACTTCAGTTTAGTTTGATGGCAGCTCGGGATTTATCGGTCATTACAACGCCGCCTCCCAACCGTTTTCCGATTGACAGCATCGTGATTCGTTTGAATGAAGAAGCCATTCGCGACGCCATTCAATATGAGATTCAACGTGCTGGACAGGTCTATTTTATTCACAACCGCATTGAAAATATTAAAGAAGTAGCAGGGCTTTTACAACGTCTGGTACCCGATGCCAAAATTCGAGTGGGCCATGGTCAAATGGAAGGACGTAAATTGGAGCAGCTCATGCTTGATTTTATGAGTGGAGAGTTTGATGTTCTGGTCAGTACCACCATTGTAGAAAGTGGTTTGGATGTACCTAACGCCAATACGATTTTTATTAATAATGCCAATAATTTTGGGTTGAGTGATTTACACCAAATGCGGGGCCGTGTGGGGCGAAGTAACAAGAAAGCCTTTTGTTATTTCATTACTCCAGATTATCATGCGATGACGGATGAGGCACGCAAACGAATTTCAGCATTGGAACAATATACAGCCCTCGGAAGTGGTTTTAATATTGCCATGAAAGATTTAGAAATTAGAGGGGCTGGCGATTTATTAGGAGGGGAGCAAAGCGGATTTATCAACGATATTGGATTTGAAACCTATCAAAAAATATTAAATGAAGCTATTGAAGAGCTAAAAGAAACCGAGTTTAAGTCGCTTTATAACGAAGATATTAATACCAAAGAATTTGTAAGAGATGTGACCATAGACACGGATTTCTCCTTGTTATTCCCAGATGATTATGTCAATAATATTACCGAGCGTTTAAGCCTATATATTCAGTTAAATTCCTTGAAGACTGAGGATGAATTACAACGTTTTGAGCGCGATTTAATCGATCGGTTTGGGGCGCTTCCAACACAAGTGGTGGACCTTATGGACAGTGTACGCATCAAATGGTTGGCAACGACTTTAGGCTTTGACAAAGTAGTAATGAAAAGCCACAAATTAATTGGGTATTTCATCAGCGATCAAGAAAGTCGTTTTTATCAAAGTATTCATTTTTCAAAAATATTACAATATGTTCAGTCCCATCCAGAAAGCTGTTCAATCAAGGAAAAACAAATGCGTCTCGGTTTGCGTCTATTGATGCGTTTTTCTAATATTAGTTCTGTGAAACAGGGGTTAGAAGCCTTAAAGCCTATTTTGGAATAATACTTAACTTCTGTTTTAAGATGCTTATATTTGAGTCACTTAAATCCGGCTCCTCATGTTAAAACACCTTTTTTATTTCAGTCTATTAGGTTCTTTTTTAGGGCAAGCTCAACAACAGATCAAAGGAGTTTTTTCGCCTGCGAGTGAATTCAAAGCGACCATGTTGTATCAGCTCTCGGCTGGTAATGCGACCTATGTGAGTTACGGCAGTGTGAACGCAGAAGGGGAAATACAAATTGACCTCGATGCATCTGTTCCTGCGGGACTTTACAAGTTGGTCTATGCCCTCCCTCAATCTGAACATAATTTTGAATTTATATACAATGGCACTGAAGCGGTAGAATTTAATTTTGATATCGAAACGGGTGTTAAATTTATTAATTCCAAAGAAAATCAATTACTGCAAGCATACAACCAATCGATATCTCTCGCACAAAAGGAGTTGGTTCAATTGTATGCCCTACCGACTTTAGACCCCTTGAACTACAAACGCCGTACTCAAAAAATTGACAGCCTTCAAAATTACTTTGAAGCTCAATCTAAAGGAACGATTGCTGCCCATTTTATAGCAGCCAGTAAACCTTATATTCCTTCAACTGCAGAAACGGCAACCGACTACATTTCTAATGTGAAAGCCAATTATTTTCAGACCATTGATTTTCAAGATCCCATTCTTCAGAACTCTAATTTTGTTACAGACAAGTTTCTTGACTATATTCTACGAATGCATTTCTCTGAAACCCCTTCATTTCAAGAGTATCGATCTAATATTGATACGGTTCATAACGCTTTCGTAAATACGGATTTGTCCTACCAATTAACCGTTCTCAATGCTTTAAAAGAAACCCTCAACACTAAAGGATACGATGCTTTAGCTGTGTATCTCACAAAATCCTATGTACTGCCTTTGGCATTACAATTAGACGCCACGGAATTAATCAGCTCTTTAAAGGGGTTTGTGCGCATTGCTGTGGGGGAAAAAGCACCCAACTTTCAGATAGAAACTCCAAAAGAAACCACAAGCGTATCGCTTTATGATTTGGAAGACGCAACCACTTATCTATTGGTTTTTTGGAGCAGTGATTGTGGGCATTGTTTAAAAGAACTTCCTGAGATTCATACGTATATTTCCAATCACCCTAAAAAAAAGATAACAGTCTTGGCTATAGGAAACGAAACGAGTTCTGTGCAATGGAGCAAAACTATCCAGCCTTGGTCGGAATTTATACACAGTATTGCTGAAGGAAAATGGGAACATGACATTACAAAAAAATATGCCATTGAAGCAACGCCTACCTACTTTGTTTTGGATGCTTCAAAAGTTATTACTGACAAGCCGTATTCGTTAAAAGATTTAAAAACTGTATTGGATCAAAAGTGATAGAATGCATTTTCAATATGCTCTAGTTCTGAATTTTTAGAAGAAATTACAATTGCTATGATATCAAAACGAACTTCGACTTCTAAATTTTTAGAGGTCACAAAATAATCTACCGTCTTGATGATGCGTTGTATTTGCGCTGGTTTTAGAAATTCTTCGGGCGCTCCAAAATCTGATGTACTTCGGGTTTTAACCTCTACTGCTGCCAAACACTTTTCTTTTTGTGCCAAGATATCTACCTCGCCTTTCATATAACGAAAGTTTTGCGCCAAAATGCGATAGCCTTTAGAAATCAAATAGTCCACTGCCATGCGTTCTCCCGAAATACCACGTATATAAGCCTCAGACATGGGTGTTTTATTTTTTTAGAAATTCATAATCGCGTTCTACTTTGGCAATCCGAACTTTATAGTGTTTGTACCAACGTTTTTGACCTTCAGCTAGTGCTTCTTGATGTTCTAAGTTGTTTTTCCAGCGCTTGATGGCCTCTAAGTCGTTCCAATAAGAAATAGAAATCCCAATCTCTGAACTGGCATTTTCCATGCCCAAAAACCCGTCTTGTTCAAGTGCAAGCTCATTCATGAGAGTGTTCATTTCTGCGTAACCTACACAGTCAGTTGTGCGTACAGAACTAAAAATAACGGCATAATAGGGGGGTGGTGGGGTGTTTGAAATCATCCTAAAAATATTAATCTATAAATAAGACCCTTGTTTTTGATTTGGTCACTTGTAGTTGAACACTTCTTCCAAAATAAAGGGCACGATTTTCTAATTCATGACCTGCAGGAAATCCAAATGCTACAGGCACATTTGTGTCTTTGAGGACGTCTAAAATCAAGGCTTCAATAGAGTCTCCCCAAGCAGGGTCATTGATTTTAATTTGACTCATATCGCCAATAATCACGCCGACACAGTGTTTAAAATACCCGGCACGTTTCAAGCTTTGTAATTGCCGGTCGATATGGTATTTATACTCTCCAATTTCTTCTATGAAAATAAGTTTCCCTTTGGTGTCTAGTTGTGTGCTACTTCCTAAGACAGCGGTCAACAAGGATAAATTCCCGCCTACAATTGCCCCCGTTGCGTCTCCTTGTCTATTGTCTGAATGGCCCTCGATTTCATAATTTTTCAGTGTGCCAAAAAGTGCAGCTTTTAGGGTTTCTACAGATTGTTTTATGGGTTTGGGATGATCAGTAAGGTTGATACACATCATGGCGTGCAGACTTTCGTACCCCATGTTGTTTAAAGCGTTGTGTAAGACCGTTATATCTGAGTAGCCAATGATCCATTTGGGGTTAATTTTAAACCTTTTAAAATCCAAGTCATCAATAATTCTAAGTGTGCCATAGCCGCCACGGGCACACCAAATTGCTTTGATGTTTGGGTTGTCTAAGGCGATTTGTAAATCACTAGAACGTTGGGTGTCTGTGCCAGCAAAGTGATGGGATTTTGTTTGGAGATGCTCTCCAAAAACAACTTCCAACCCCCAACTATTCAAAAGGGATTTTGTGTTTTGAATCACTTCGGCATTTTGTTTTAAAACACCTGCAGGTGCAACTACAGCTATGGTATCGCCTGCTTTTAGATAGGAGGGACGAATCATTTTATTAATGTGTTAGCAGAAAAAGAGGAGGTGTTAGAAGCGTCCATAAGCGTCTTGTTTGTGTTTGGATGGATTAATATTAAAATGCACCATATGAAAGTAATTAGCATCATTTTGAAGGGCTTTTTGTAAAGATAGGAATTTCTCTAAAGTTCTGTTTCAAATTGGGCGTAATTATGTGTATTTTTGTCCTAATAATTCAGAATTCAATGTCAAAACGTTTTACCATTACAGCCGCATTACCTTATACCAACGGTCCCATTCATATCGGGCATTTGGCAGGGGTGTATGTGCCCGCGGATATCTATGCACGTTTCTTGCGTTTACAAGGCCATGATGTGGCTTTTATTTGTGGGAGTGATGAGCATGGAGTGCCCATTACGATCAAAGCTAAAAAAGAAGGGGTCACACCTCAAGATGTTGTAGATCGTTTCCATGCAAATATCAAAACCTCTTTTGAAGCGTTTGGTATTTCCTTTGATAATTATTCCAGAACGTCTGCAAAAATTCACCACGAAACAGCGTCTGAATTTTTTAAAATGCTCTATGATAAAGATGCTTTTATTGAAGAAACAACAGCTCAACTCTACGATGCTGAAGCCAATCAGTTTTTGGCCGATCGTTTTGTGGTTGGTACCTGTCCAAAATGTGGCAATGAAGAAAGTTATGGCGATCAGTGTGAAGCGTGTGGAACCACTCATAATGCGACGGATTTAATCAATCCGAAATCTGCTATCACTGGAGCAATTCCAACGTTAAAAGAAACGAAGCATTGGTTTTTACCGCTCGACAAACACGAAGCATTTTTAAAAAAATGGATTTTAGAGGGGCATAAAACCGATTGGAAACCCAATGTTTATGGACAATGTAAATCATGGATTGATGACGGTTTGCGTCCGCGTGCCGTAACCCGCGATTTGGATTGGGGAATTCCTGTTCCAGTGGAAGGTGGCGATGGAAAAGTACTTTATGTGTGGTTTGATGCGCCTATTGGCTATATATCTTCCACCAAAGAATGGGCCCAACGCGAAGGCAAAGATTGGGAACCGTATTGGAAAGATGAAGATACCACTTTGGTACATTTTATAGGAAAGGATAATATTGTGTTTCACTGTATTATGTTTCCTGCAATGCTCAAAGCTGAAGGCAGTTATATCCTGCCCGAAAATGTACCTGCTAACGAGTTTTTAAATCTTGAAGGTCAAAAGTTATCCACTTCCAAAAACTGGGCAGTTTGGTTGCCAGAGTATTTACAAGATTTTCCTGAAAAGCAAGATGTGTTGCGCTATGTACTCACCGCAACAGCTCCCGAAACAAAAGACAACGACTTTACTTGGAAAGATTTCCAAGCCCGTAATAATAACGAACTGGTCGCTATTTTTGGAAACTTCATCAACCGTGTGTTGGTATTGACCAATAAATACTATGAAGGACTGGTGCCAAGTCCAAAAACATTTTCTAAAATTGATACCGATACTTTAGAAAAAGTAAAAGCGTTTCCTGCGAGTTTATCAAAATCGATTGAGCGCTATCGTTTTAGAGAAGCCAGTCAAGAATTGATGAACCTCGCTCGTTTAGGAAATAAATATTTAGCAGATGAAGAACCGTGGAAAGTGATCAAAACAGATCCTGAACGTGTTCAAACTATTATGTATGTGGCCCTCCAGATATCCGCAGCTTTAGCGATAGTGTCTGAACCCTTTTTACCATGGTCTTCTCAAAAACTAAAAACCATGCTTCAACTGCCAACACATTCTTGGGCGGCAGTACAAACTGGTGAACCTCTTTTAGCAGCGACCCACAAAATTGGAACCGCGGAATTATTATTTGCTAAAATTGAAGATTCAGAGATTGAACAGCAGCTTGAAAAATTAGCTCAGAGTAAATTAGCTAATACCATTGCCAATAAAGTGGTTGAACCTCAAAAAGAGACGGTTTCTTTCGAAGATTTTTCTAAATTAGACATGCGTGTAGGAACGATTATTGCGGCGGAAAAAATGCCGAAAGCCAAAAAATTATTGGTGCTTCAAGTCGATATAGGAATTGATGTTCGTACTATTGTGTCGGGGATTGCTGAGAGTTTTACAGCAGAATCTTTGGTTGGAAAACGCGTCACTGTTTTGGTGAATCTAGCGCCGCGTGCGTTGAGAGGCGTCGAAAGTCAAGGAATGATTTTAATGACCGAAACCCCAGAAGGGAAACTTGTTTTTGTGAATCCAGATGCGGCTCAAGAGGCTGCAAACGGCTTAAAAATCAGCTAAGAAGTCTTATTTAGTAGCAAGTATTTAGTGGTAAGAAAAGATAATAAAGAGAAAAGACATAAATTCAAGTCAAATCTAAACTTCAGTTGTCTATCTGAACCTACCTTTCGTTAGATACACCCAACGCAAACAGCTAAGTAGTACATTGTGATTCTCTATTCTCTTAATTCTTGGTTCTCAGTACTTATTACTTTGTGCTCAATACTCAATACTCAATACTATTTATCCTCTTTTTAAAATTTTTAGCATCCCCAGCCATCAACTACCCATGCGTTTCCCTTACTAAAAGTAAGGAATTAAATATCTTAAAATCAGTAAGTTATGAGTTTATAAAATCCGTTTCTTACACGAAATAGACCTTAGGTTACGCCATTGTGCCGCTTGTTACATCACGCTTTTAGGATTCTAGTTTTATAGTTTTCTTTGTTTAAGAAAATTAATATAATAATTAACAAAATATTGATACGTTGTTTTTTGAATGCCATGATTTCGGGAAGTTTTTATTGAGAAATAGACCAAAAGCAGCACTGAGATCAGAAACTATTTTGATGTAGTGTAATAGTAAAGTTTTAAACAGTATGTAGTTTTTGATGTTTAGAGACGGAGCAAGCCATGTAATTGAGGTGTTTGTTAAATTCCCTCATTGCATGGTGACCCTCCGAGATTTTAGATTTAAAATTTAGTTCACCCGCTTCAAAAGAACATATTTACAAAGTGGTTTTGGATATTGACAACTTGATGATATAATAAATTAAGCAGGAAGCGCAGGGTAAGTCCTCTTTGCCGTGGAAGCGGGTATTGACTGACGAGGCCCTGTTTTTAAAAGCCGATTCTAAAACATTAGTTAGCAATGAAGAATCGGCACTGCCTGCTTTTTTGGAATATTGAAAAAGAAGAATGTAGATAATTTTACACCTCTTTGTTGACCTTTGTTTTTTCTAGTTTCTTAGTTTTTTTCTGGACTCTTACTGTGTTTTTTGCTTTAGACAATTTAAATTTTGTTGAGACTTTTGGTTATAGTACCTTTAGCCTTCATTATTTAAAATGCTTTTATGCCAGGATCCAACATTACTTTAAAGCAATTGTCATCTATCTTGGGGGTGTCAATTTCAACGATTTCCAAAGCGTTGAATGACAGTCATGAGATCAGTGATGTGACCAAAAAACGCATTGTGGAAATGGCGAAGTTGCACAATTATCAGCCTAATAAAATTGCAGTAGGTTTAAAGTCGGGAAAGACCAATACCATTGCGGTGGTGATTCCAAGCGTTCAAAATAGTTTTTTTGCACGGGCTTTGTATGGCATTGAAAGTTTAATTTCGGAAACGAATTTTAATATCATTGTGTGTTTAACTAAAGAGTCACATGCCAAGGAAGTGGAAACATTTAATATGTTATCCAATGGGGTCGTGGATGGTTTTATAGTTGCGGTTTCAGAAGAAACTCAGAATTTACAAAGCTATGATCATTTTACAAATGTGATGGAAAATGGTAAATCGGTTGTGATGTTTGATCGAGTGATCGATTCAGTAAATTGTGGAAAAGTAACTACCAATGATTTTACAGCCTTGTCCGAGGCTACTCAAACACTCATAGGTTCAGAGCGTAAACATATCGTATTGTTATCTACAATTCATAAGTTGAATGTTGGAAAACAACGGACTCAAGGGTATATTAAAGCGATGAATACGGCTGGTTTTCCAACGGTTATTTTAGAGTCTGATGCAGAGCATGCAGGTGCCGTCATGGCAGATTATTTGAGTTCGAATCCTGTAGATGGAATTATTGGGTTGGACACCGATGCGTCTTTGTCAGCTTTAAAAGCGGTGAGATTATCTGGAAGGCAAATCCCAAAAGATGTAGCAGTGATTGGGTATGTGAGTGAGCGTATGGCACACAACCTTACACCAGAATTAACAACCATTAACCAACATAGTTATACGATAGGAAATGCAGCAGCACGCATGATTGTGGAGTCCATTAGGTCCAAATCTAAAGAAATGCAGCAAGTGGTCGTGAGCTCTACGTTGTCGGTTCGAGGATCGTCTTAAAAAAAAGGGGACTCGTCACAAACGAGGCGTCGTGCGATTGTTTAAAGATTATAAAGTTTGATAATAAAAAAACAGCCTGTATCATTGATACAGGCTGTTCTTATTTAAGGTGTTTAGTTTACTTACTAAACATCAACACTTCACTTACCACCACTTCGGTGATGTAGCGTTTGTTACCTTCTTTATCGTCCCAAGAACGGTTTGTTAATTTGCCTTCGATCGCTATTTCTTTTCCTTTAGTGACATAGTTCTCAATGATTTCAGCAGTTTTGTTCCAGGCAACTAGATTGTGCCAGTCTGTTTTGGTTTGCTTTTGCCCATCCGCATCTTTGTAGTATTCGTTTGTTGCTAACGAAAATTTAGCTAATTTTTTCCCACCATCTAAAGTGATAATTTCTGGGTCATTTCCCAAGTTTCCAATTAACTGTACTTTGTTTCTAAGTGTGTTCATCATAATTAATTTTAAGGTTATTACAGTTTTACTATCGAACGATTCGACTCTGCAAAGATGTGATACCTTCCAAATTATAGTCGGTATTTACCTGTTTAATTTCGTTTGTAATTACTTGTAGTCGTTTGTAATTGAATAATTTTCAGTATATTTATAGATTCTTATTCATCAACACATAGAGCTATATGAAAAAGCAGTGCCCTGAATGTAACGATCCAATTGTAGGAAGAACCGACAAGAAATTTTGTAGTGATGGCTGTCGGAATAGCTATAACAACCGAGTGAATAAAGACCAAAAAAACTTGATTAGAAACATTAATAATCGCTTGCGAAAAAATTGGCGTATTCTGGAAGCACTGAATCCAAATCAAAAGACGAAAACTACCCGCGACAAGCTTATTTCAGTTGGGTTTGACTTTAATTATTTCACGAGTATATATACAACAAAGTCAGGCACGGTTTACTATTTTGTGTACGACCAAGGGTATTTGCCCTTAGAAAATCAATATTATGCGTTGGTTAAACGCGAATAGTGTGTTTTAAAATCATTTTTATATCCCGCTTAAACAGCCACAACTCCCGCTTATTACGTCATTTGACCGTTTGTTACATAAGCGTTGTACGATGCTCTAATCCACTATATATTTGAAGTATGTAATTTAATATCTTACTTAAAAGTTAAATTGGTTAATTTTGAAAAACATCACACTTGTGATGTTTTTTTTTGCTTCAAATTAAATTCATTTTCCGCTTAAACAGTCATAATCCCCGCTTATTACGTCAGTTGTCCGTTTGTTACATAGCGATTGTGAGAACTGTAAAGCTTACATATATTTGAGGTATATAATATCTTATATTATTTAAAAGTTAAATTGGTTAATTTTGAAAAAACACTACTCTCGTGGTGTTTTTTTTGGTTTAAAACGAACAGGCATTCCATTTAAACATTAAATATTTCCGCTTATTACATAAAACGTCCGTTTGTTACATCATCATTGTAAATAACACAAAGCTTCTATAATTTTGACGAACGTAATATCTACTTATTACTAAAAAGTTAAATTGGTTAATTTTGGAAAAACACCACGCTTGTGGTGTTTTTTTTGTTCAAAAGAGAATGAAAATACCTGCCTACTTTCAAAAAATCTATTACTTTTGAATCAAAATATTATGATAATGAAACATTTAAAATACACAATCCTATTAGCACTTTGTTTTTCAATGCAAATTCAGGCACAAAACCAATCAGACTTAGCCTCTCATTATAAAGCATTTTATGCTCAAATGCAGCAACAGGGCGATATTCAAGGGGTTATTAACGCAATGACACACCTTGTATTGTTAGAGCCCAACATCAAACGTAAGGATACGTTAGCAGCACTTTATATGAATGAAGGGAAGTATGTGCAAGCTTTAAATATAATTGGTGTTGAACTCCTAGAGTCGGATACCAATTTAGCAACCGAAGTAAAGGCAGTGAGTCTAAAATCTCTAAATGAGCCCAAACGTGCGCTTGAACACTATGAAGCTCTGTATAAGCAAAAACGAACAGTTTCTCTTGCCTATGAACTAGCTGATTTAAAAATTCAAACAGGAGATATTGCGGGAGCTACCTTAAACATTACCTACGGAATAGCAAATGCTACCACAGATATGATGAAGCCCTACTATGAAACACAAACGCCCTATCAAGTATCAGCACTTGCAGGATTTATGTACTTAAAAGCGATTGCAAAATTTAGAGAGAATCCAGAAACAAATCATGATGCTGCTATTGCTATCTTAAATGAAGCCTTGGAATTAGCACCTAATTTTAACATGGCTAACCTAGCTGTTGATGCGATACGTGCCCAAAAAGAAGCTCAAAAAACAGAGTAATTCTCTCAAAAAATTAAGCATAAAAAAAGCAGCGCGTTGGCGCTGCTTTTTTTATGCTTTGTATTAAAAATTACCAAATCCGAACACGTTGGTCTTCTGGTAAATACATTTCATCACCTTCCTTAATATTGAAAGCTTCATAAAAAGCATCAATATTTTTAAGTGGTTGCGTTGCACGTTGTATTCCTGGCGAGTGCGGGTCTGTTTTTATTTGTCTTCTTAGCGCGTCTTCACGCGTTAAGGTTCTCCAAACGGTTGCCCAAGACATAAAGAAACGTTGTTCTGCCGTGAATCCATCAATATCTTCTGGTCGCCCATTGGCATCAAAAAACAATTGAAGACCATCATAAGCTCCGAGTACGCCACCAAGATCTCCTATATTTTCCCCTAAAGTGAATTTACCATTGATATATACGCTGTCCATTACTTGAATGGCGCTGTACTGTTCTGCTAACGCATTTCCACGTTTTTCAAATTCGATTAAATCTGTGTCAGTCCACCAGTTATTAACGTTTCCATCGCCATCAAATCGCGCCCCAGAATCGTCAAAAGCATGTGAAATTTCATGTCCAATAACCGCCCCAATACCGCCATAATTCACTGCTTCGTCGGCAGTATAATTATAGAACGGGGGTTGTAAAATAGCCGCGGGGAATACAATTTCATTATTCAAAGGATTGAAATATGCATTGACCGTTTGAGGAGGCATGCCCCATTCCGATTTGTCAACAGGCTGTCCAATTTCAGAAATATTTTTATTTAGACTCCACTGGGATACAGCCAACATGTTTTCTGCATAGCTATTGCCTTCTTTGATTTGCAATGCAGAATAATCTTCCCATTCGTCTGGGTAAGCAATTTTGACAGTAAATTTATCCAGTTTTTCTACGGCTTTGGCTTTGGTTTCGTCACTCATCCAATCCAATACCTGAATTCTATTTTGAAATGCTTTGATCACATTTGCAATCATTTTTTCAGCTTTTGCTTTGGCTTCCGGCGGGAATTTAGCTTCCACATACAGTTTTCCAATTGCTTCACCTACAGACCCGTTGACAGTTCCTAAAGCACGTTCTTCTGCCGCACGTTGTGTTTTGGCGCCACTAAGTGTTTTACTGTAAAACTCCCAATTTGCAGTTTCAATTTCAGGAGATAAGTAGCCTGCAGCATTGTCTAGGGTACTCCATGTCATTAAGGTTTTTATATCTTCAATTGGCGTGGTACTAAAGAAAGTATTTAAAGCTTTCATATAGGTTGGTTGCATGACTAAAACGGTGTCTAAAGTTTGAGTAATTCCCATGTCTTTAATGAATTTATTCCAATCAATTTCTGGGGTGATGGCACTCAATTCTTTGACAGATCGTGGATTGTTAAAGTTACGAATGTCACGACTTTGTACTTTGTCCAATCTTGGTTCTGCCAGTTGTGTTTCTAATGCAAGTACACGTTCTGCTGCTGCTTGTGCAGAGGCTTCATCGTAATTAATAAATCCAAACATACGTGCAACATGCGCTACATATTGTCCTCTAATTTCTTTGGTCTTTTCATCTTGGTCAAGGTAGTAATCGCGTTGCAGTCCTAAGCCACCAGGAAATACCCAAGCGGTATTCATGCTACTGTTGTTCAAATCTGCTTCAGCACCAATGCCTGCAAAAGGAGCCGAAACACCGACTGTTTTGGCGTACACAGTTTGCATGTCGGAGATATTTTGAATGCTATTGATGGCATCTAAAAGTGGAACAATAGGAGTGATGCCCGCTTTTGTTCTGGCAACAGAATCCAGCTCTGATTCAAAAACCAATAAGGCTTTTTTCTGATCTGATCCTTCTTCATAAGTTCCTAGTTCTTTAGATGTTTTTATAATATCAAGCACATCTTTTCGGGTTGATTTTCTAAGTACCCCAAAGCCACCCCATCGTGATTCATCATCTGGAATGGTATTGGTTTTCATCCAATTGCCATTGACATAATCATAAAAGTTGTCTTTAGGATTCACAGAGGTGTCCATGTTTTCCAGAATAATTCCGGGTATTTTTTCAGCTTCTGAAAACTGATTTTTTGATTCGGTTTTGCATGCATGGAAGCTCAAGAGGCCAAATGCACACACGACAGCTAGTTGTTTGAAGTTCATGTGTTTTCTTTTTTAGTGATCATTATACATAGTAGTCTCACAAATAACTAAAAATGTTACAGTTATATGCGTTAATTAACATAAGTTTAGTTTAAATATACGCGGTTCTGGTTTTTTTTAGAACTAATTCAAAATTAATTTTCGCGTGGTTAGTTGGTTGTTAGCTTCGATTTGTAAAAAATAAACCCCACTTGAATACGCTTCCATTAGCAATGGAAATGGCGTTCCAGAATTAATTTGTTTTTTAGTATATACGATTTTTCCAGTGATGTCTGTTACACGAAGATCAAAAGGAGTGCTGTTATTTAATTTGACATAAAAGACATCTTTGGATGGATTTGGATATACTGAAATTTGGTTAATTTGAAAATTATCAGCATCCAATGTGGTGCCATCTACCAATAAATCATCGATAACCACTCCTTCTAGATTTACATAACCATCTGAATGAAATACCATTCTAAAAATCATATTTGATTGCGTGCTAAAAGCTGCTAGGTCGTACGAATATTCTGTGAGATTTGTATCTGTTCCAGTCCATTGCCCGCCAACACAGTTGCTGCAACCATTTGCGCTAGAGTTATACCAGTTAGGGTCTGTACTTGTTCCAAGTACCTCCCAGTCAACTCCTTGATTTGTTGAATACTGAACATAGGCGACATCGTAGTTTGTTTCTAAGTCGAAAGCCATTTGAAATTTTAAAACGGGATTGGCTAAAGTTGTCAGGTCGTAACATTTAGATGTCAGATACCCTTTTAAGTTGTTTTCATAATTACCACTCAAGTTTGTGCCATATACGTTTGTTCCGGATGCCGCAGTGTTAAGCAGAGCTCCTGTAGGAACTCCACGTTGCCAGACATCTCCTCCTTCATTAATGACGATAAGTTCGTCACTAGAATTTTCAAATGTATTTACCACCCCAGTTTCGCCAGTTTCATTCACATAAAACGTAATTTCAGTACTGTTGTTGTGAGTAAAATAATCATTGTTAATTGTGGTGGTTACATTAAGGGAGTGGATTCCATAAGCTAACGTTATGTCAACTAAGTCCAAGACAGCGGTCGCTTGTGAAGCGATGGTGCCATTCCATGTGAGTGGTGTTTCATTAGCTCCGTCAAAGCTGTATGTAATGTCAATAGTGTTAATGCTATTTTGACCATTATTAAGCACTCTTAATTGTGGAGAGATGGCTCCGCAATTAATTTGCATACTTACTAGATTTTCAACAGCGACCAATTGAATGTCATTAGGTGCTAAAGCTTCCGCCTGCAAATCACTTCGCCAAATACCACGACCGTGAGTTCCAGCGGTAATATTATAGTCCACAGTGTTGATACTTAAATCTCTGACAGATGTATTTGGAAGGTTTGTTTCATAAAGTCCCCAATCGTTTGTGAGATCGTCGTATCTATATACCCCTAAGCTTGTTCCAAGATACAGCGCATTCGTTGGAGAGAAAGGCTGGTGTTTGATAATGTTTTTTGTGACATTAGGAAGCGTTCCTGTAATCTCTATAAAATTATCCCCTTGATCGGTAGATTTATAAACCTTTCCAGAGCCTCCGCTTGTGGTTATATAAACGATCGTATTATCGTTGTTATTAACTTCAATGGATGTAATATTATTTGTAAGATTTTGTATCAGTGAAAATGTAACTCCGTGATTTATACTTCTATGGAGTTCATGATGTATGCTACCATTCACATTGTCATAATAAGAAAAACTTACATACATAATATCCGAGTCGATAGGGTCGAGTTCTAAAACCTCAATATTCGCTTCAAAAGTATCTGAGACTTTTGTCCAATTTCCAGAACTAAAGTTGTAAACACTGCTATATCCTGCATACAATTCACTCTCTTTGTTTATTGAAAGTGGAGTAATCCAATTTCCTTCTTCACCAGAGGGAGGTCCATAGCCAGCCGTACCGCCATTTTGACCAGATGTAGTGTTTATGTTTAGACTACCGCCACGCTGCGAAAAACCATAATAAATGTTATCGTTGTTAGGGTCAATGACGCCTTCCATACCGTCTCCACCATGGTAATTACTCCATTGTTCATCACGTCCAAAACCTCCATTGTCCTGAAGTCCTCCCGCAATTTTATTAGAATTTTGTTTGGATACAGAAATTCTGTAAAATTGACTGATTGCCAGTCCGGGAGTTAAATCCGTAAATGTGTTACCTGCATCTGTGGATTCAAAAATACCACCATCAGATCCTACAAATATACCATCGTTAAAAGAACGGATAAAATGAATGTCAGCATGCGTGTATGAGTTTGTACGGCTGTACCACTCATTAAGCTTTGAAAATGAATCACCTCCATCACTCGATTTCCAAACGTTTAAACAGCCTACATAAATTTCATTTTCATTGGAGTTTGAAACAGCAATGGCTAAATCATACCACGATTGAGAGCTTTCAAAAATATTAGTAGTGTTTTCCATTTGTGTGAAAGTTGTACCACTGTCCAACGATTTGTAGATTCCTTGGTAGGTGTTATCAGTATTTGATGCCACCATATAAACCAGGTTATTATTCGCCGGAGTTATATCAATAAAAAGACGTCCTGAAGAAGTTGGCAGCCCATCTGTAATATGTGTAAAGGTTTCTCCTGCATCTGTAGATTTATAAAATTTATCATCAGTAGTTCCATAAATGATATTAGGATCACTAGGTTTTACTTTGAGGTCTCTAAAGCCACCAGATTGTTTGTTTGTCCAAGTATCTCCACCATCTGTAGATTTAAAAATCCCATCACTAGTTGCAACCCAAAGCATGTTGGCATCACTAGGGTTGATATATATTTCTGAGGTTCTGTATGGAGTGTTAGACGGATTAAGTCCTGTTTGTTGCCAATTGGCTCCTGCATCTGTTGATTTCCAAATTCCTACGCTTAAAGCGTTGTTATAGTCATCATCGCCTGTGGCAATGTAAAGAATGTCCGTATTGGTTGGGTCAATAGTGATTCCAGAAACCCCAATTTGAGGTAAGTAGTCCGTTAAAGGAATGTATGTTTGTCCTGCATCAGTGGATTTCCAAATTCCTCCTGCGGGAGATCCAACATAAATGATGTTTGAATTGTAAGGGTCAACAACAATAGTATTAACACGACCAATGTTTGCACTGTTTGTAGTTCGATTTAAAAAATCAGTGGGACCCATAGATTCCCAATTACTTTCATCAGTCCTAACTGCTGATGAACGGCGTTGTGATTTCTGAGAGTTTTTAGCTTCCCATACGTCCCACAATTCTTGAGAGGTTGGTAAAAATCCATCGGCATTCACATAGCTTTGCCAAAAGGACTCCCAACGTTTGAAGGGTTTGTATCCACTCCCTTTAGCGTCTGTGTCACGAGTTTTCCAGTAGGCATTCCCGGCATCGACAATTTCTTTAAATGTCAAAGGGTTTGCTTCAGAATGTTTTAGACCTTTCATCCAAGGGGTTCCAGAACCAACTTGCGCATTGGAAAAAAGACAGCAAAAAGTAAAGAGTAAGACAAGAATAATTCTCATGATAGCTAAATTGGTTGGTTAATATAATTTTGCCTTCTTTTTAAGAAGACGGTTTAGTGTAAAAAAATTAAATTGGTTTTATAATGCGTTGCGCTTCTTTTTCGCGCGTTTTGTTTATTTGAAACTTTAAATTGGAATGTGATTCAATCAGATCGGCTTTAGTTTGTTCGGATTCTATCAAGTCTGTATCCTCAACGCTGTAAAGTTCGTGTAGTTTACGAGCTAAGGTTTCAGTGACTTTAACACGTGCCAAAATACCATTCGTTTTTAAGGATTTGGGAACACTTTTTTTAATATCTAAAAACAATTGACTTATATCCTCAATGGGTTGTTTGAAAAAAGAAGGGTCTCCAGTTTCGAGGTTTTTTATAGCAGTATCTAAAATGGGATAGTGGTTCCATTCAGTAAATTCTTGACTAGTTGAGGTGTTTAAAATAGAGGGTTTCTGTTTTGTAGTTTCATCCGTGGATGTGGGTGATTCATTAACTTGAGGTTGGGTAGGGGACTTCACAGGCGTTTCTTTGCAACTTTGAGCCCAAAGAAACATGCACAAACTGAGTAATGAATAAAGAATTATATTTTTTTTGGAATGTAAAATAACCACGCTATTTCTGTATTAATATCTTCACAAATATCTGATAAAATAATTGAAATTCATAATGAAGGTATTAGATATAAAAAAGCCCAGTTAATGAGTGGGTTTATGAAGAGAAAGCTAAGGGCTAAAAACAGACTGTTTAATAGTGGATGGAATTGAGGGTTGTGATGGATAAGTCATCAATAGAAATTGAATTAGATTTAAAGAAAATAACTTTAGTTTTGTTAGGTAATAAATCAAAAAAGTTATCAGAAAAATGACCTTTACTCTTTGCTTGCATAAAGACATCTTTTTGTAGGACTTTGCTGCGTAGTTCAATTTTAAATCCGTCCATTGTCTTGGACAGTGTTCTAAATATTTTAGCGTGCTTAAGCTGCATATCTTTGGGTTTGACCAAATAAGTTTCCTTCGTTTCTTTTTTAAATTTCGCTATCAATACTGAAGATTTGGGGTCAAATTTTAATGTGGAGAGATCCATCTCGAAAACTTTTTGACTTGAATTAGAATCTACAGTTACATGTTTTGATTCTTCCCATAAAATTCTACCATCAAAGTCCATAAGTGTGAGTTTCAACGTATCCATTTGTGCTGTAAGGTGGTCATTAATAAGAAAAACACTCAGGTTATTTAGATCTATTTCTACAGAGATGAAAAGATTTTCAAATGCTTTTTTGGCCTTATAATGTAGGGCTTTCCAATGTCCAAAATAATCGATACTCGACCACGAAATCGCGGGCCAACAATCGTTTAGTTGCCAGAACAAAGACCCCATGCAATGGGGTCTTGAGCGCCTTTGGGCTTCTATACCTTTGACAATTCCACGGGCTTGAAGTAATTGGCTGACATAGACATAATCTTCTGGTTTTGAAGGAATTTTATAGTCACGTTGCATATAGTCTTCAATCAAACTAAATCCTTTGGCATGTTTTTGGTGGTTTTTAAAAGCATCTGAGTTAAAACTAATAGTGTCAGATTGGTTAATGAATTTAATAGTTTCCAAACTCGGGAAAGATTGAAACCCAAATTCACTCATAAATCTTGGGATATTAGATTCAAAATGTTCAAATGGATATCCATCATGCCACACCCACCAGTCATGCGCATCCCCTTGCGTTAGGTATTTTTTATTTCCACGTCCAAAGAGGGGAGAAGATTCCCAATAGGGCGTGTCTGAATAGGACTGAACAGTTGAAGGTAGAATAGAGTCAAATAGTTTTAAATAATGGGACCAAATTTCGTTTTTTTCTGCTTTGCTACGTCCTTTTTTCCAGCCCCATCGGCGCCATCCTTCGGCACTTTCATTATTACCACACCACAGAACTACTGCGGGATGATTCCGGAGTCTTTTTACATTTTGAATGGCTTCCTGTTGTACAGTTTCTAAAAATTCTGGATCGCCGGGATACATAGCACAAGCAAACATAAAATCTTGCCAAATAAGTAATCCTTTCTCATCAGCCAGTTCATAAAACAAATCATTTTCATAAATTCCTCCACCCCAAACGCGAAGCATATTCATATTCGCTCCTACTACGTCGTTTAAAAGCTGCTCATAATGTTTTTCTGTAACTTCGGATTGAAAGCTGTTTTGTGGGATATAATTAGCCCCTTTTGCATAGACAGCAATCCCATTTATTTTAAAATAAAATGCAGAGCCAATAGCATCCTTTTCCGTTGCCAATTCAACAGTTCTAAGTCCTGTTTTAGTTTCAACTTGATCTAGAAGTGTTTTCTGTTTGAAAACCAAAACTTTGATTGTATAGAGGTAAGGTTCACCCAAATTGTGTGGCCACCAACGTCTTGGGTTTTTTATTTCGACCGCTAATTTTGTGAGTCCATTTTTTGGTGTTTGATGGATGGATTTATACAATTTACCATCAATATAAATTTTATATGTTAATGGCGTTTTATGGGGTGTAGATTGTTCCAATTGAAGTTCTAAAGATGCTTTTTCATCCCCCAAATACAGTTGTTTTATATAGATGTCTTTAATTGTGTAGGAGTTCCAGGTTTTGAGTGTAATAGGTCTCCAAATACCACTGGTATTTAATTTAGGCCCCCAATCCCATCCATATTGAAATTGAGCTTTTCGAGTAAAAACACGGTTTCCTTCAGGTAAAGTATAGGGTAATTTAGAGGCTACTTTAGATTCAATCTGAGCGGGGTTTTTAAAGAAAATTTTCAAAGAATTTTTGGCTTTTATAATTCCTTTTACATCTACGACATACTCACGAAAAGCGTTGTTGGTTTTGAGAATTAAAAGGTCATTCATATATACCGAAGCGTAGGTGTCGAGTCCTTTAAAAATGAGTTCATGATGTGTTTTTTCTAATTCTTCTGGTTGGACTTCAAAATGGGTCTTATATTCCCAATCCGATTCAGAAATCCATTGCATACTTGTTTCATGATTTCCAATAAAAGGATCCTCAATTAATTTGTTTTTTAGTAAATCGGTATGAACGGTCCCAGGAATACTGGCTGAATTCCACAGGGTGTCATTTATATTTTTAAATTGCCAATGACGGTCTATAGACATGTTTACAGGTAGTTCTTGCTTGTGCTTGCAAGCAAGTAGAGAAAACGAGGCTAATAAAAACACACAGATACTTCTCATTGCATTCGTTTTAAGAGCAGTTTAATTTTATTGAGATCCGAAACTGTTTGAGGTGAATCGTAAATAGCTGAGGTTTTAGTATTTTGAAGTTGTGCTGATGCTGAGGCATGAAGTTCTTTGAAATTTGTAGCTTTAAACTGGGTTATATTATTGGAGTTTATTCCACTTCCAGGCATAATAATGATAGAATCTTTTGCTTTTTTTTGTAATTCTAGTAATAAGGGCAGTCCGTTTTCAGCTTTTAGTTCTTGACCCGAGGTCAAAACTCGGTTTATGTTGAGATTAATTAAAGTGTCTAAAGCTTCTAAAGGATCAGGCACACAGTCGAATGCTCGATGAAAAGTAAAGGGAAGTGGTTTTGACAGTTCTACAAGAGTTTTTAGTCGTTCAATATCTATTCTATGGTCTTTTAATAAAACTCCAGATACAATTCCATGGCAGCCTAAATTTTTAGCAATTTTGATATTTTCTTTCATTATTTCAATTTCATGGTCTGAATAACAAAAACTTCCACTTCGCGGTCGAATCAATACAAATGTTTCAATATCAATTTGAGTTAATACCATTTTTAATAAACCATAACTGGGGGTCAGCCCTCCTAGAGATAACTCTTGACACAATTCAATCCTATTTGCTCCTGCCAACTGCGCATTTTTAGCGGACTGAAATGAATTTGCACAAATTTCTAAGGTCATTTTCATAAAATAAAAATTTCATCAATAAACGTCCAAGCATTTTGACCTGCACCTTGCTTTCCTTCTGGAATTACTCCAAAATTATCTACAAATATCTTGATTACTTTAGCATTTAGGCCGTTAAGAGCGATGCTAGATTTTGCAAATAATGAGCCAGTCGTATGGTCGGTTGTAAACTCTAATTTCCCTTCCGTTATTTTTCCTCCTAGGCTGTCATAAAGTTCCAGAGAGACTTGTTTTGGAGTATAAATCCACTGACCGTTCGCATTATAGAATCGGGTTTCTACGGAATTTATTGGAGTGTTATTTTTTAATTCAATTGTAATGACTACATCTTTGCCCCAAAAACCTACCCATTCATTATCGCCATAACGTTTGTCACTCCCTGAAACGCCGTTGATTAGACCTTGTGCGCCGCTTCCTACATAGGTTTTGTTTGGCTGCTCACTAAAAGTAATTTCCTGACCAATGCCTTTGTGTAAATTTACAGTTTTTGTAAACAGATTCCCTAGAGGCTTGCCCAAGGCATTAAATGTTTGAGCTTTTACAGTCATGGATTTGTCAATTAAAATGGGGCCTTTAAATTGATGGTCTTTTGAAAATGTAGGAGCTAACGCGTCTGTCGAATAATAGATGTTATAGTTGTTAGATGCTTTTTGGAGTTTCATATACACATGATCGGCCTTATTAGTTACCCTGCCCTGAATGTCATAAAAATGATTTGCATACGTATAGCCCAAAGCCTCTAAATGTGTTTGAAATCGTTCAACATTCTTCGAAAAAATCTCATAATTTTTTAATTCTGAACGGGTCCATAACACTTCACTCATAGCCAAAATTCTGGGAAACAACATGTATTCAACTTGCTCTGGGGTTGACATATATTCTGTCCAGACATTGCCTTGAGCACCCAAGATGTACTTAGATTCTAATTCTGTCAATTCTTCTGGGATGGGATTGAAGGCATACACTTTTTCCAAAGGCAAGTATCCTCCTATAGCCAAAGGTTCGTCTTCGTGATCTGATTGATAATAGTCAAAATAGCAATGGGAGGTGGGTGTCATGATGACGTTGTGCCCTTGTTTTGCAGCTTCTATGGCACCATTCGTACCCCGCCAAGACATAACTGTAGCGTTTTTGGCTAAACTCCCTTCTAAAATTTCGTCCCAACCGATGATTTGTTTTCCTTTACTGTTAAGATAGTTTTCAATGCGTTGGATAAAATAGGCTTGTAAGGCATTTTCATCCTTCAATTTTTCCTCTCGCATTCGTTTTTTACAAGATGAACATAGCTTCCATTGTGTCTTTGGAGCTTCGTCTCCACCAATGTGAATATAGGGTCCAGGGAATAGCGTTACAACTTCATCCAAAACAGTTTCTAGAAAATCAAAAACGGGTTCTTTGGTACAATAAATGGTTTCAAACACGCCCCACTTTTGAGCTACTGCTACTGGTTGTTCTTGACAACTTAGATGTGGATACGCCGCTATAGCTGCTAGACTGTGACCAGGCATTTCAATTTCTGGAATAATTGTAATTTGTCTTTGTTGGGCATAAGCAACAATTTCTTTGACCTCTTCTTGAGTATAATAGCCGCCATGACGCTTTCCGTCGAAGTGTTGGGGTTGTTTGTTATAATGGCCAACAAGCGTTTGGTCTCTAAATGCAGCTACTGATTGTAATTTTGGAAACTGATTTATTTCGATTCTCCAGCCTTGATCATCCGTTAAATGCCAATGAAAAGTGTTCATTTTTAATAATGCTAAAGCATCAATATAGGATTTGATAAAGCTAATTGGGAAATAATTCCGAGAGACATCTAAGTGCATTCCACGATAAGAAAATACAGGAGCATCTTTAATTTCTATTGCAGGAATTGAAATCGTGGAGTAGGAGTTGCTTATTATTGGTTTTTTTGGGGGTAATAATTGTCTTAGTGTTTGAACTGCATAAAAGGCACCTGCTTCTGTTTTTGCTTTTATTTCGATATGCTTTGAGCTGATGTTTAGTTCATACCCTTCTTTATTTTTTATGGTGAGATCTTTGGTAAGTTGGATTGTTTTGTTTTTGTCAGTATTTGTTGAAGCAATTCCAATTTGAGTTAAATATTGTTTTAAAAACGAGGCGGTTTGTTCAAATTCTGGGCAACTTGAAACATAAACTTGATTTTCTATCTCAAAAACTCCTTGCTTTTCAACAACTGAATTTGGTTGAGGTATGATGGCAATTGATCTTGGTGGTTGGATTGTTTTTTTAGGCTCACAAGTGTATAGTAAACCCACGCATAAAGTTCCAAGTACTAGTATGATTGGCATTACATTCTTCCTCATAGATCTAATTAATTTCAATCAAAACAAAATTGTATTTTTTTATTTATGTCGTGGTAGTAAAGATAATGAAGTTGAGCTATCAATCTCACCTTTCCAATAAAATTCTGTGGGACTTAGATGTTTCGGACACGATTTTTTGTTCCAATCTTGAAACTGATTCTGAAGCGTCTAAATCTAAATAATCTCATTTTGTGTAATAGAAATTTTGCATGAGGTCTGTATCGTTTACCAATTCAAAAGAAAAAACCCTTGATTAAACTAGTTAATCAAGGGTCTTGAGTAATTAATGTGGAGGCAAAGGGAGTAAAGTCGAACTATTTTGGTGAGGATTTAAATTGTTTTTGATGTCAAATGAATAAATCCCTTTATCCAATTAATCTCCAAATCCATCTGGATCTGGCGGACTTGATTGCGCCTGTGCTTTTTTCGGATTGAGTATCATAAAGGTTCCAAGTGCAGTGAGTGCTGCATAGT
>JABAYY010000011.1 GCA_018608765.1 Flavobacteriaceae bacterium | reverse complement strand
AACCCTCACAGTAATGTGAGGGTTTTTTTTGTCTAAATTTTTGAAAAAAAAACTCCTATTAACCTAAGTTTAATTAATATTTAATTGGAATTTATTAGATTCGATTTATAATATAAGGGAAATAGATTATTGCTAAAACCACGACGAAAGTAAACGCAGCAAAAGTAACTGCACCAGCAGAAATATCTTTGATAAAACCGATCTTGGGATGGCTCTCTTTATGTATAAAATCTGCTAATTTTTCAACGGCTGTATTCATGCCCTCTATTCCTAAAACCAACCCCATTGCCAACGTTTGATTGATCCAATCTTGTTTAGTAATACCAACAACAAAACCAAGAATAATTATTAATGAAAAAATCAAGGCTTGAGCCATAATACTATGCTCCGTTTTTAATAATAAATACGAACCTCTGAACGCATATTTAAAACTTTTGAGCCTCCCTTTTATAAATGACATCATTTTATTCTGTGTTTTTGTGATTGTATTAGGAATCGATTTTCAAAACTACTCATTTTGAATTAAATACGATTCATTGAGAATCACATTTTATTCATATAAACGTTTGGTTTTATTGTAAATATTCTAAAAAACTAATGTTTTTTAAAAAGGCTATCCATAATGGTACGGATGCCTTTAAATCCAAAATAAATCGCTGCACCACAGATTAAAATACCTGCAATTATCAAGGGTATGTAAAGCGGTTTATCGGGATTAGAAAAGCCGGCATGGAGAATGAAAGGTCCTAAGAATGCTAAAAATAGGGTAATCCCCATCATTTTTAGTCCATTGATTAATAGGTTTCGGTTGGTTCTAGGTGTTTCCATCGGTATATTTTTTTAGTACGTTTCGTACATTTTTATGAGTATTTAACAAGTGTTGAGCCTCGGATTTAGAGACGTTTAACTGATCCATTACCATCTGAATACCACGGGCTACTAGCTTATCATTGTTAAGTTGCATGTCAACCATTTTATTTCCTTTCACCTTTCCAAGCTGAATCATTGTTGTGGTAGTGATCATATTTAAGACCAATTTTTGTGCGGTTCCGGCTTTCATTCGCGAACTACCTGTGAGTACTTCCGGTCCTACAACCACTTCAATCGGGTAATCCGCCACTTGAACAAGGGGACTGCCTTGGTTGCATGTAATGCACCCCGTACTGATATTGGCTTGCTGACAGGCTTTTAGTGCTCCAATCACATAGGGGGTTGTTCCAGAAGCTGCAATACCGACTACTATATCATTTGTGGAGACCTTATGTGTTTGTAAATCTTTCCAGCCTTGTTGGGTGTCGTCTTCTGCAAATTCAACTGCTTTACGGATTGCAATATCACCACCAGCGATGAGTCCAGTGACCAATTCATGTGGGACTCCGAAAGTGGGGGGACACTCGGAGGCATCTAAAATTCCGAGACGTCCACTTGTTCCCGCACCTAAATAAAATAGTCGTCCACCTTTTTGAAGGTTTTTTACAATTTGTGCTACGAGAATTTCAATTTGTGGTAGGGCTTTGGCAACTGCATTAGGAACGTTTTGGTCTTCTTGATTGATTACGTTCAAAACGTCTTTTATCGACATTTTTTCAAGATGGTTGTAATGCGAGTCTTGTTCGGTAGTTTTTATGAAAGTCATACACAAAAATAGAATTTTTGAAACACTTTAGTACTATTCTAAAATTAAACTCGCGCTGTAGGTTTCAGAAAGTCTAAAATATCCTAATGGGTAATGGTCTGGATTGGTTAGGTTTGAAAGGTTACCTCGCACCGTTGATGGGGTAGTACTAAAAGGATTCCCACCATCTTCAGTTTGGTCAATTAAAATAGTCATGAAATTAAAATGACGTTCGTCAATCCCCATGATTTTTATAAGTGCTTCATCACCTGCTTGTAAATCATCATAGAAATAAGAAAAAGTGAACAAATTCCCTTGGTAAAATTCGTCTTCGGTTGCTAAATACAATTGGTAACCAAAGTCAAATAAATAAAAATCATCTCGCTCAGCATTGTCTGTATAGGAGATTATCACTTCTTTTTCATCGCCTTCAAAAAGGGTGTTGTTTCCTTGTTCTAAGTTGTCAATAGGTACAGAGTGCATCAACTGTTCTATTGTTGACTCATATGTTTCATTATGATATACGACGCGTAATTTATAGTTAGTATCGAAACTTGGAGTAAAATCTGCTTTAAAATTTTCTAATGCCGCGTCATACACAAAGTCGAGTGTTTGGTTATTTGTAAGATCTATCAATTGTACGATAGCATCGGATACAACAGGATTTTGTTCTTGATAAAAACTGCCTGATAAACTAAGTTTTACCACTTGTGGCAAAGATTCATTGGGTGTCATTTGAAGCGAGGCGTCAATGGCAAGTCGAGGCGTTTCGGTTGGTAAATCGAGTTGGATAACTTCTTCGCATGCACTGCTAAGGAATCCAAGGATAATTACCATTATGAGTTGTTTCATGTGTTTCATAGCTCTAAAATTTAAAGTTATAAGAAAGGGCACCTACGACACCAAAAAGCGATAATTTGACGGCCTCATTTTGCCCTGTCACTTCATTCTCTCTAAAGTTTAACGATTGAGTGTTTTTACGGTTATATAGGTTATAAATACTGAAAACCCATTCGCTTTGCCATCCTTTTTGTTTGTTTGGTTTAGGTGTGTAAGTTCCAGAAATATCAAAACGATGGTAAGCATCTAAACGGCTTGAGTTTCGAGCTTCAAATGTTGGAATTACCAAGCCATTGTAGTTGTATTGCCCATTAGGATAGGTTGTTGGCTGCCCTGTTTGAAATAAAAAATTGGCACTCAATTTCCATTTTTCAGTCAAATCATAGGTAGATGTGATGGATATATCGTGTGTTTTGTCATAGGGCGTGTTGTACCAGTTCCCATTATTAATACCTGGGTCAGAAGCGCTCAGTCCTTCTGTTTGTTGTTCGGATTTTGAGAGGGTATAAGCAAACCATCCTTTAAAACGTCCTTTATTTTTACGAACCAACAATTCTAATCCATATGCTCTTGAACGGCCATTAAGCAATACTTGTTCAATGGCGTTGTTGGCAATTAAGTTAGCACCATCAATATAATCAATACGGTTTTTGATGGTTTTATAGAAACTTTCCACTTCTAAAGAATAGGCTTCATAATTTTTAAAATATCCGACAGCCAATTGATCTAGGATTTGAGGTTGGATAAATTTTCCACTCGGAGTCCACACATCCAATGGAGCTGGAGAACTGGTATTGGATAATAAGTGTAAATACTGCGTCATTCGGTTGTAGCTTGCTTTAAGGGATGTATCTTCATTTAGTTGGTAGGAGAGCGCCAAACGAGGTTCAAAATTTAGGAATGATTTTATCACTTTTCCTTGACTGCTACTTTCAGTTCCAATAGGATCTATCTTTTCATAAATTTGTAAATCGGAATTATATTCAACGGCTTTATCATTTTCATATACATTTAGTTCATCTTGTCCCAGTCGTAAAAATGAGCTCAAACGCGCACCATAACTCAGAGCCAAGCGCTCTGTCAGTTGCTGGTTAACATCAATGTAAAAAGCATTTTCAAAAGCAAATTTATTTGTAAGAGCTTCTCTGTTAATTCCAGAATCTGGACCATTGGGACTAATAACCCCAGGATTAAAGCGGTAGTAGGTACTGTGAATCCCATACTCAAGTTTATAACGATCGTTGATGTATTGTTTAAAATCGTATTTGATGTTCATATTCTGAATCCCTGAATTCCATTCGAACCCTACAAAATTCAAATCCAATCCATAGTAATAGTCTGAATAGATGAGTGATAAATTAGAAAATAATTGGTCTGAAAATAAGTGATTCCATCGGAAATTTACAACGGTATTGCCATAGGTATTTTCAAAACTGTTTGAAATACTAAAGACATCTCTTCCAAAATAGCCAGAGAGATAGATGTTGTTTTTTTGGTTTAACTTATAGCTTATTTTGGTGTTTAAATCGTAGAAATATGCAATATTATCAACGTCAAACAATGGTAAAAGTAAATGTGCATAGGTAGCGCGTCCACCAAATAAAAATGAACCTGTTCCTTTTTTTATTGGGCCTTCAAGAAGCAAACGACTGGCAACAATACCAACTCCTCCGTTGGCTTGGAATTTATTTTTATTTCCTTCTTTTTGATAGATGTCCAAAACTGAGGCGACACGTCCTCCGTACTTGGCAGGAATACCTCCTTTATATAATTTTAAATTTTTAATCGCATCTGGATTAAAAACAGAAAATAAACCGAATAAATGTGAGGAGTTAAAAATTGTTGCTTCATCGAGTAAAATTAAATTTTGATCGACAGCACCTCCACGTACATTGAAACCTGCAGCACCTTCGCCACCACTAGAAACTCCTGGTAAGAGTGTAATTGCCTTAATGACATCGGCTTCGCCAAATACCACTGGAATTTGCTTAATTGTTGAAGCAGTTAACGAATTGACACTCATTTGAGGTGTTTTGATATCAATACGTTCAATATCAGTGTTAATCACGACTTCGCCCAAGATTTCTAAGGATTCTGTCAGCGTAAAATTTTGAGAAATATTACGATCTAGTACGATGGTTTGTTTTAAGCTTGTGTAGCCAATTGTACTTACCGTTATTTCATAGGTTCCTTTGTTTAGAGTAATGGAATAGAAGCCATATTCGTTAGAAATAGTACCTGTATTAAGGTCCAAAATAAGGATATTGGCACCAATCAAGGTTTCTTGTCCTTCCGCTTCAAAAATAGTTCCACTAAGAGTGTATTTTTCTTGTGAATATCCTAACAAAGTAAGTCCTGTAAAAAGAAAAAAAAAAAGCCGCGTCATTAATTAATTTTTTAAGACACAAATTTAAATTAAAAAGCACCTCTTAGAGGTGCTTTTAACAAAATATTCTGATAGAATTCTATAATCCTATGATATGATTTAATGTCGCACTAGGACGCATTGCAGTATCTGTTTTTTCTGCGTTTGGTAAGTAATAGCCATCGGTGTCAACTTGCTGTCCTTGAATAGTTATTAATTCCTCTACAATTGTTTTTTCATTTTCTAAAAGAGATGATGCAATAGCTGTAAATTCTGTTTTTAAATCTGCATCCTTAGTTTGTGCAGCCAAGGCTTCTGCCCAATACAGGGTAAGGTAAAAATGACTTCCTCTGTTGTCGAGCTCATTCACTCGTCTAGATGGAGATTTCTTTTCATCTAAAAATTTCTCCGTAGCAAGGTCTAAGGCTTCTCCAAGAACTGCTGCTTTTGGGTTCGAGCTGGCTTGACTTAAATGTTCTAAAGAGACGGCTAAGGCCAAGAATTCCCCCAAAGAATCCCAACGTAAGTGGTTTTCACTTTTGAATTGTTCTACATGTTTTGGTGCGGAGCCACCGGCTCCTGTTTCAAATAAACCACCTCCATTCATTAAGGGTACAATCGATAGCATTTTAGCACTAGTTCCAACTTCAAGAATTGGAAATAAGTCGGTCAAATAATCTCTCAAAACATTTCCAGAAACTGAAATCGTATCCAGTCCTTTTTTCAATCTTGAAAGTGTATAATGTGTTGCTTCGATAGGAGCTAAAATTCTAAGATCCAGTCCGTTCGTATCGTGATCTTTAAGGTAAGTATTTACTTTTTTGATAAGTTCGGCATCATGAGCACGTTGAGCGTCTAGCCAAAATATAGCTGGCAATTGAGAAGCTTTTGCTCGTGTAACAGCCAACTTTACCCAGTCCTGAACAGGCGCATCTTTAACCTGACACATGCGCCAGATATCCCCCGTTTCTACGGGATGCGAAATTAACACGCTCCCATCTGCATCAATGACATCGACACGTCCACTAGATTGAATTTCAAAAGTTTTGTCATGAGATCCATATTCTTCTGCTTTTTGAGCCATAAGTCCAACATTTGGAACCGTTCCCATTGTAGTGGGATCAAATGCACCATTTTCTTTACAGAAATCGATTGTTGCAGTATAAATCCCTGCGTAACTACTATCTGGAATAACAGCCTTTGTGTCCTGTGCCTTGCCTTTTGCATTCCACATTTGACCTGAGGTTCGGATCATCGCTGGCATTGAAGCATCGATGATGACATCACTTGGAATATGTAAATTGGTAATACCTTTTTCGGAGTTGACCATCGCTAAGTCTGGTCCATTACTAATCGCATTTGAAAAATCAGCTTCAATTTCCTTCCGTTTTTCGGGAGTCAATCCTGCTACTTTTTCTAAAATATTTCCATACCCATTATTGGCATTTACTCCAATTTCATCAAAAATTGCTTGATGTTTTTCAAATACATCCGCAAAAAATAGACGTACTGCATGACCAAATATAATTGGATCACTGACCTTCATCATGGTTGCTTTCATGTGAAGTGAAAACAAAACATCTTTGTCTTTAGCATCCTTAATTTCAGCAGTTAAAAACTTTTTTAATGCTTTTACATTCATCACAGTTGCATCAATAATTTCGCCGTCTAAAAGCGCAATATTTGATTTCAAGGTGGTGGTTGTGTTGTTATGATTTGTATGTACTATGCTTACGTTTGTAGCCTTGGCTACTGTGATTGATTTTTCATTATGAGCAAAATCGCCCGAAGACATTGTAGCAACATGTGTTTTTGATTCTGCTGACCAAGGCCCCATACTGTGTGGGTTTTTCTTCGCGTAATTTTTCACAGCTTTTGGTGCCCGACGGTCTGAATTTCCTTCTCTTAAAACGGGGTTCACCGCACTTCCTTTGATTTTGTCATAACGAGATTTAATCAATTTTTCATCCTCATTTTGAGGTGTATCTGGATAATTTGGGATCGCAAATCCTTTGGATTGTAATTCGCTAATAGCGGCTTTTAACTGAGGGATCGACGCACTAATATTTGGAAGTTTTATGATGTTAGCTTCAGGTTTGGTTACTAGTTTTCCAAGTTCGGCAAGGGCATCTTCGACCTGTTGGTCTTCAGATAAAAACTCTGTAAAGGTTGATAAGATTCGAGCTGCTAACGAAATGTCCTTTGTTTCGATTTCAATGCCTGAACTTTCGACAAATGATTTAACAATAGGTAAAAACGACCGCGTTGCAAGTGCAGGTGCTTCGTCAGTAATAGTATAAATGATGTTAGCCATAATGGGCAAATAAAGTTTAGTTTATCTTCTAAAAAAAATACGTCTTGCCTTACAAGAAATAAAGCGTGCAAATATATGAAATTGCTATGATTTTATAGAGCAATTTAACTCTAAAAATCATCGATAAATTTAATATTATTAGTTTTGAAATTTATGAGTCATTTTTAAGTGAAAATAATACAAAAAAAAGCTCTAAATAAATAGAGCTTTTTTGAGTGTTTGAATTGAAAGTTTGACTAACGTATTCTTTCTTTAATTCTAGCTTTTTTACCAGTAAGTTCTCTAAAGTAAAAGATACGAGCTCTTCTTACTTTACCACGTTTGTTGACTTCAATTTTCTGTAAGGCTGGTAAGTTTACAGGGAAAATACGTTCAACACCAATAGTGCCAGACATTTTTCTGATTGTAAATGTTTCAGAACTTCCTGAGCCTCTTCTTTGAAGAACAACGCCTCGGTAGAACTGTGTACGTACTTTTTCGCCTTCTCTAATTTCGTAATAAACAGTGATGGTATCACCAGCTGCAAATTCTGGAAAGTCTTTTTTTGTTACAAATTCGTCTTGTACAAATTTAATTAAGGATTCCATGTTTATG
>JABAYY010000083.1 GCA_018608765.1 Flavobacteriaceae bacterium | reverse complement strand
GAATTGAGAAAACAATACAAAGAAACCTTTAAAGAAAAGCACGATGTTGGACTTGGGTTTATGAGTTTCTTTACTCTTGCCGTAGTACGCGCTTTAAAATTATTCCCTTCGGTGAACTCTATGATCGATGGCAAAGAAATGATTTCCTATGATTTTTGTGATATTAGCATCGCCGTTTCAGGCCCTAAAGGACTCATGGTTCCTGTGATCAGAAATGCAGAAGATTTATCATTTAGAGGGGTAGAAGCTGAGGTGAAACGTTTGGCAATTCGTGCCCGTGACGGACAAATCACTGTGGATGAAATGACCGGTGGAACCTTTACCATTTCTAACGGGGGTGTGTTTGGAAGCATGCTTTCAACACCGATTATCAACCCGCCTCAAAGTGCGATTCTTGGAATGCACAATATTGTAGAACGACCCGTAGCGATTGCTGGTAAGGTAGAAATTCGTCCGATTATGTACGTCGCCTTATCTTATGACCACAGAATTATTGATGGTAGAGAATCTGTAGGGTTCTTGGTGGCTGTGAAGGAAGCGCTCGAAAACCCACAAGAATTCTTGATGAATGAAGACGTTAAAAAGGCCCTTGAGCTTTAGTTATTAGGCACGAGCAAAAGATGCTCGCGCTAGCGGGGGTTATGAGTTTGAAAAGCAACAATCAAAACTAAAAAATAAATTAGACCTTTCTGCGCAAAGTCTCCCGACTTTGAGTTTATATAACTCTCGTTATTTTTAAGTTTAAAATTTATTTTAATACTTCAAAATTTACATTTCATTTTATGCTTTTTTTAGTTGCGCGAAGTCGGGAGACTTTGCGCAGCGGGGAAATCCGCAGGATTTTCCAAATAGACAAGAACCAAGAAATTATTTTTACACGTTGTTAGCTACAGTACTTTTTTTAATTTAGCAAAATCAAGTAATAATTTCTTAATTCCGAAATCATTAAACCTAATATTTCCTTTTACTCTGGTTACTGTACTACCAGATTTTTCAATTTCTAAAACCTCTCCAAAACCAAATTTATTGTGATAAACTGAATCTCCTTTTTTCAATTCTTCAATTTCTTTTCTTGAAAAGTCATTTCCAACATTTTCAGGTAATTTCTTATTTGGAATTATATTAATTTCTCCTCCGCCATAAAATTTTGATTTTTTGAAAGGAAGTATATCTACATCTGTTTTGGAATTATTTTCTAAAGAATTTAGTCGTTTATCTATTCCTGAAATGGAATTTAAAATCAGTTTTGTTTCAGTTGATAACTCGGTTGTATTTTCAATTTTTGCAGGATTTAAGCTCAATAATGAAACAAGTGAATTTATATCGTTATTTTTTTCTTCATATGTTGAAATCAAAACTTGTGATAGTTTCTCAACATTTGTTTCTACATTATCTACTCTTAAAGTTTCGTCATATTCAAAATCTCTAAAACCTTGAATATCAAAAATTCTTTTTGTTTTTTTATCTTTAATTAGAGATACAGGCTTGTTGAAAGCTTGTCTTATTCCTAATTCATAAAGAACGTTTGGATTTTGAGAACTTAAATCACATAAAACCATTTCAGATTCAATAATTTTTTTGATGACATCTATTGCAATGTAATTTGTATTAATTACATCATCTGCTCTTATTGGTGTAAAGCCTGCATTTTCACAAGCTGGTATTATTAAATGTTCATAAACTCTTTGGAAATGCCCTTCAGGATAATTTGAATTATCACTAATTGGCATTATAATGAAGCAATTTTTTTCTTTCTTTTTCGTCATTTGTATTGTAGCCAACTACTGTATATCGGTACCAGTACCGATATTTCCATTATGTTTGATGGTTGTTATTATGTTTAAAGCACTGTAAATCAATTGTTTTATATTTTAAAACTTATTTTAGACGTCCTTTAATTAGAACTATTTTGAAACGTAAATCCGTTATTATTACAAATAGTTAGGTTCTAATAACTCCTTAATCAGACGGATATCAGAACCTTTCCAATAGGGTATTCAACTAAAATAATATCTTAAACGTCGGTTAAATTGCTTATTGAAGATTTAGACTTGGGATCAAAATCAGTTATAAATTTAATAAAAAAAAGAATAGGGTTCCAAAAAACCAATAACTTTAACATTTTAGAGCCCAACAAAAAAGTCAATACAACAACGTTTTAGAGTTGTAAATTTAATGCGCTTCTAGCCAATTCACACCCATATCCATTTCAACGTCTAAGGGAACACTTAAGGTATAGGCGTTTTCCATTTCGTTTTGGATTAAGGTTTTCATGGTGTCTAGCTCAGGCTTGTAAACATCAAAAACCAATTCATCATGCACTTGTAGGAGCATTTTGGTTTTAAAGCCACCTTCCTCGAGTTTGTTGTAAATGTTAATCATCGCAATTTTGATGATATCTGCCGCACTCCCTTGAATGGGTGCATTCACCGCATTTCGTTCGGCAGCACCGCGTACAATCGCATTTCGTGAGTTGATATCTTTGAGGTAGCGTCGTCGGTTTGAAACCGTTGTCACATAGCCATGGTCTCTTGCAAAATCGACCTGTGAACTCATGTATTTACGAAGTTTGGGATAGGTTTCATAATAAGTTTCAATCAGTTCTTTGGCCTCAGTTCTACTTAAATCGGTTTGGTTGCTCAGCCCAAAAGCAGACACGCCATAAATAATCCCAAAGTTGACTGTTTTGGCATTGCCACGCTGTTCTCTAGTCACTTCTTCCAAAGGCACATTAAATACTTTCGCTGCCGTGGAGGCATGAATGTCTTCACCGTTTTTAAAGGCTTCAATCATGGTTTCTTCTTCGCTCATCGCTGCAATGACACGCAGCTCAATTTGAGAATAATCGGCTGCTAAAAGGATGTACTCTTCATTTCGTGGAACAAACGCTTTTCGCACTTGCCGGCCACGTTCTGTTCGGATCGGAATGTTCTGAAGATTGGGGTTGTTACTACTCAAGCGTCCTGTGGCGGCAACGGTTTGCATATACTCCGTATGGATGTGCCCGGTACTTTCTAAGACTTGCTCTGGCAATGCATCTACATAGGTGCTTTTTAGTTTGGCAAGTCCTCTATAATCCAATACATTTTGAATGATTTCGTGGTCTTTTGCCAAATAGGACAGTACATCTTCTGCCGTACTGTATTGTCCTGTTTTTGTTTTTTTAGGTTTATCAACCAGTTTTAAGTTCTCAAAAAGAATGATTCCTAATTGCTTCGGAGACGCAATATTAAATGTTTCTCCAGCAGCTTCAAATATTTTTGTTTGAAGGGTCTCAATATCCGTATTCAAATCTTCTGAAAGCGAATTTAAAAATTCAGTATCGAGTTTGATGCCTTCTAATTCCATCGACGCTAAGACTTTTACCAAAGGAATTTCGATCTCATTAAACAATTTCAAGGTGTCTGCATCCGTCAATTCTTTTTTGAAATGACTTGCCAGTTGATAGGTAATATCGGCATCTTCCACAGCATATTCCGTTAGTTTTTCAAGCGATACATCGCGCATTGAAAGCTGATTCTTCCCTTTTTTCCCAATAAGCTCTGTAATAGAAATAGGCGTATAATTCAAATAGGTTTCTGCGAGGACGTCCATATTGTGACGCATGTCGGCATTGATCAAATAATGCGCAATCATGGTATCAAATAAAGGACCCTTGACCTCTATTTTATATTTGTGCAACACCTTTAAATCATATTTTAAATTTTGTCCAATTTTCTCAATGTGTGTGGCTTCAAAAAACGGTCGAAATAATTCAATCAATTTTTGTGCTTCCTCAAAAGCTTCTGGAAATGGAATGTAAAACCCTTTATGAGCTTCCCATGAAAAGGCAATTCCAACCAGTTCTGCAGTCAGTGAATTGAGCCCCGTTGTTTCGGTGTCAAAACAAACCGAGGTCTGGTTCATGAGTTGCTTGATAAATAGTTTCAGCCCTAAATCACCTGAAACACTTTGGTAAAAGTGCGGGACTGAAGTGGCAGTTTCTCTTCCGTAGTTTTGTGTTGCAAGCGGTGCCGAAGGTTCGTCTCCACCAAACAATGAAAATTGTCCTGCACCTGCTTCGGTTGTTGGACTTGCAGCGGGTGTCGTTGCTGGTTTTGGAGTAGATCCCTCTGGTGTTGAAGGGGTGCTTTCAGGCGGGTTTACAGCAAATGTTTTATTAAAATTATCGATCAACCGTCTGAATTCTAAATCCTGAAAAATGGCGCTTACTTTTTCGGTATCGGGTGCAGTGAGTTCAAAACTTTTGGCGTCAAATTCTACAGGAACGTCTAATAAAATAGTGGCTAATTTTTTAGAAAGCAATCCAAGCTCGGCGTTGGCTTCGATTTTTTCTTTCATTTTTCCTTTGAGCTCGTGAGTGTTTGCCAATAAATTCTCCATGCTGCCATACTGTGCAAGCAGTTTTTTGGCTGTTTTGTCTCCGACTCCAGGAAGTCCTGGGATATTATCAGAAGCATCGCCTTTCATCCCTAAAAAGTCAATCACTTGAAGTGGGTCTTCAATTTCAAATTTTGCTTTGATTTCTTCTACACCCCAAGTTTCATAACCCCCTCCAAACATCGGGCGGTACATGAAAATATTCTCGCTTACGAGTTGTGCAAAATCTTTATCGGGTGTAACCATAAAGGTTTTATAACCCTCTTTTTCGGCTTTTTTAGCAAGGGTTCCAATGATATCATCTGCTTCAAATCCTTCTTTGACAACAGCAGGAATATTCATCGCCTTTAAAATCTCATAGATATAAGGCACGGCAACTTTGATCCCCTCAGGAGTTGCATCCCTGTTGGCTTTGTATTCCTTAAAAATTTCAACACGGTCTTTACTGCCGCCTTTGTCAAAACAAACTGCCAAGTGGTCTGGACGTTCTCTTTTTATAACGTCTAATAATGAGTTGGTAAACCCAAGAATAGCGGAAGTATCCAATCCTTTGGAATTAATCCGCGGGTTTTTGATAAACGCATAGTAGCCTCTAAAAATGAGAGCATAAGCATCGAGAAGAAATAAGCGTTTTTGTTCAGCCATTAGAGATTTTTTAAGCGTCTTTGTTAAAATAATTTGATTGTATTTGTTCGTTTACTCCCTTATGAAATTTAGTCATACTAAACCATTGGTGGATTGAAAACGAACCCGTTTGTCCTTTTTTATTGATAGCAATATACCCTACTTGAAAATTCTTGTAATTACTGTTGGGTTTATTTACGATTCGTTGGATTGCAATTTCACAAGCTTCTTGAGGTGTTTTTCCTTGTCGCATCAATTCCACGACCAAAAAACTACCGACGGTTTTCACGACTTCTTCACCAAGACCTGTGGCAACAGCGGCTCCAATTTCATTGTCTACAAACAATCCTGAACCAATGATTGGAGAATCGCCAACCCGCCCATTCAACTTATAAGCCAATCCACTCGTGGTACAAGCGCCTGAAAGGTTTCCAGCTTTGTCGATCGCCAACATTCCAATAGTATCGTGGTTTTCTATATTGATAATGGGACTGTACTCACTTTTAATTTTCCAAGCCTCCCAGCTTTTTTTAGAAGCTTCAGTCAGTAAGTTTTCTTTTTTGAATCCCTTTTGAAGTGCAAATTTTTCAGCACCAGTTCCCGCGAGCATGACGTGCGGCGTGTCTTCCATAACTTTTCGAGCAACAGAGACGGCATGGGTGATATTGCGTAAAAAAACAACCGATCCACAATCGCCATTTTGATTCATAATACAGGCATCGAGAGTTACATTTCCGTCTCGGTCGGGCAGTCCGCCTTTACCCACAGATTGTCCTTTTTCATTAGCTTCTTCTACACGACAGCCTTGTTCTACCGCGTCTAGCGCAGTGCCTCCATTTTGTAAAATGTCCCAGGCTTTTGAAGTGGCATTTTTCACATCCCAAGTGGCAATAACCAGTGGAAGTGAAGCTTCCTCCAAAGGATCACTAACGCCTTTTGACGCTGAAGTTTCAGCACAATTGGTTAAGCTATTTCCAATGGCTAAACCCAAACCTGTCAGAGAGGCGTTTTTTAAAAATTTTCGTCGTTTCATTTTATTCATTAATTATAATGCCTTGATTTTTCAAGACACTTTTTGTTTTGAACGCATAAAATACGAGGTATACAAAACAGAATACTGCGACCCAATACGAAGATTGAATACTGAAAATATCTGCTAATTTTCCTTGTAGTGGTGGAATAATAGCTCCCCCTAAAATCATCATGATTAAAAAAGCAGACCCTTGTGAGGTGTATTTTCCCAATCCAGAAATACTTAATGTAAATATACATGGCCACATGATAGAACAAAATAAACCTCCCGAAAGCAATGCATATAAAGCCAATTGACCCGATGCAAAAATTCCGATGAGGACTCCAATAACTCCTAAGGCACTAAAGATTTTCAAGGTTGCAATAGGGTTGTCTTTAGCGATAAAGAATCCACCGATTTGAATGGCAACACACACGCTAAATAATAAAATTTCTGAAGTAGAGTAGCTGCCAAAGTTAACCAGTAGAATCACACCAAACGCGACATAAGGCACTAGTATTAGCAACCATTTTTTAAGACCTTTACTTGGGTTAAAAACAGTGATAGCTCCGACCCAACGGCCAATCATCATACCGCCCCAATATAGGGATATGAAGGGAGCAATTTCAGCATCGTTCATCACTTTTAATCCTAAAGGATTTAGATTTTTAAGCTCGTTTCCCACGGACTTTAAGAGTTCCCCTAAATTAGATTGAATGGTCACTTCGACTCCTACATAGGTAAAGATAGCAAGCATCCCTAAAACCAATTGTGGGTATTTCATAGCACCCCAACCTTCAGAAGATTTGGAAGCACGTGTGTTGGCGAAAAACACACTTAGAACCACCGCTAACAAAGCGATTAAAAGTAAATAAAGACGTTTGTTTTCGAGAGCTTCTGTTGGAGCTTCACCACCTGTGTAGGTATTAAAAATCAACCCAAAACAAACAAAGATTACGACCGTTAAAGCGATCAACATGTTTTTTGCTTTATTGGCAGGCTCAAACACTTCATTTGTTTTTGTGTTTGGTAATTTTTTAGAAAAATGAAAGAGGGCAGCCGCTGCTAAAAACAAAGCACCTACACCGAGGTATAAGTATTGAATGGTTGTTAGTTTTATCTCGTTATTTAGGATCATTTGATTCAGGTCGTCCCCTGAAAGCGGTGTAGATCCAAAAATGATAAACGCAATAACAATGGGTCCAATAGTGGTCCCAAATGAGTTGACACCCCCAGCGAGGTTCAATCGATGTGATCCCGTTTCTGGTTCGCCCAAAGCAATCGCAAATGGGTTTGCCGCTGTTTGTTGAAGCGAAAATCCAAGACCTACAATAAATAGGGCTAACAATACCAAATAAAATACCGAGGTATCTCCTTGATCTGCTCCATTTACAAAAGGGTACATTAACAGGGCGCCAAGTGCCGAAATTAAGAGGCCATATACAATGCCATTTTTGTAGCCCCAATTATTTAGAATGTCTTTTTTTACAGAACTTGATATTACAAATAGCAACAAGGCTCCTAAATAATAAGCTCCGTAAAAGGCAAAGTCTACCAGTTGAGATTGAAATTGATCGATGCTGAAATAGGTTTTACAAAAGGGAATGAACACCCCATTAGAGGCGGCAATAAACCCCCAAAAAAAGAAGACGGTGACTAAGGTTGTTAATGCGGAATTGTTGTTTTTTGTACTCATGTTGGTATTGGTTAGTTAATTGAAATTTCATCTGCAAAAAGCCAGCTTTTACCGTCGTGTGGAAACCCTAAATGCCAACTAGGTAAGGGGCCGTATGTTTTTGCTATAAGTTTAATATATCGATATTGATTTGTATGCGTTTTAAATTCGATTGTTTTAATTTCAACTTCATCGCTTGGAGAAGGCGATTCTAGTTGGACGGTATCAATACGTTTAAAATCTTGACCATCTTTAGAACCATAACAGATCACTTCTGAAGGATAGAAAATCCAGGAGCGTTGATCTTTTAAAAAATTAATACGTACCAAATTTATTGATTTTTG
>JABAYY010000067.1 GCA_018608765.1 Flavobacteriaceae bacterium | reverse complement strand
GACACATGGATTTTCAGTCCATTGCTCTACCAACTGAGCTAAGGCACCTCCTCGCGTAATGCGGTTGCAAATATAACGCAATTTTAATATTCGCAAAGTAAATTTTTATAAAAAATGGTTTTGTAAATTTACAGTCTAAATATGAAAGATGAATTTAATAATTGACATTGGAAACACAGCGACTAAACTGGCTGTTTTTCAATCAGATAAAATAATAAAAGTTCAATCCGTAGCTACTAAGGATATGCTCTATGAGGTTGAAAAATTAATTAAAAAATTCTCTAAAATCAATCGAGGATTGCTTTCATCCGTAAAAATCATTGACAATTTGGAGGTTGAGAGGCTTCAAGAATTACTGCCAATCGAAATTTTAGAGTCCACTTTTTCTATGCCTTTTAATAATTGTTACGATACGCCGCTTACTTTGGGAGTTGACCGTTTAGCGCTTATGGCGGCGGCAGTTAAGCACTATCCTAAAAGAAATGTTTTGGTGATTGATGCAGGGAGTTGTGTTACGTATGATTTTATGAGTGCTGATCAAAATTATTTAGGAGGTGCTATTTCTCCTGGAGTTGAAATGCGTTATAAATCACTTGAAACATTTACTTCAAATTTACCACTACTACATAAAACAATTCCCAGTCAACAGATTGGTAGTTCCACCAAAGCATCGATTCATTCTGGAGTTATTTATGGCGTATTGCATGAAATGGAAGGGAATATTACGGCTTATCAAAATAAATATTCAGATTTAACAGTTATTTTAACAGGAGGAGACGCAGATTTCTTGTGTAAGCAATTTAAAATTAGCATATTTGCGAATTCAAATTTTCTTTTAGAAGGACTTAATTTTTTACTAGAATTTAATTCAAACTAATGATAAAAAAGTTTTTAATAGTCATAACCTTAGTGTTTTCAAGTTTGTCGTATGCACAACAAGGTTCAAGTTCTCCTTATTCATTTTATGGCATCGGAAGCTTAAAATTTAAAGGTACAGTAGAAAATCAATCCATGGGAGGGTTAAGTGTTTATTCTGATAGTATTCATATTAATCTTCGAAATCCAGCTTCTTTTGCTGGTAAAAATCTAAAGTCTTTTAGTAATGAAGCCAGGCCAATAAAATATACTATTGGAGGGAGTCACTCCGATGTGAAACTTTCAAGTAATTCGCAAACTGCGAAGTCTAGCACAACAACAGTTGATTATTTAGCAATAGCGATTCCTTTAGGGAAATTTGGCGCTGGATTTGGTATTTTACCTTATTCATCTGTTGGATATAAATTACAGTCAACAGACGCTGACGGAGTTCTTCAATACAAATACAGAGGGGAAGGCGGATTGAATAAAGTATTTTTAGGAGTGGGCTATCAGTTAACTAACAATCTAAAATTGGGTGTTGATGCAAGTTATAATTTTGGAAATATAAAAAATACCAATATTGCTTATGGATATAATACTGAAGGAGATTTGTTGCAGTACCAATCAAGAGAGTCTAACAGATCAGATTTAGGAGGTCTTACGTATAATTTTGGATTAATTTTCTCAAAACTGATCAATCCAAATTTTGAGGTTACCGCTTCGGCAACCTACACACCTAGTTCTGAAATTACTTCAGCAAATAGCCGTGCCTATTCCACAATTGTAATTGATCCTACAACGCAACAAGAATTTACAATAAATATTTCTGAAGTTGACTTGTCTGTCTTTAACTTAGAGACTACTAAATTAACCTTACCTTCTAAAACATCTTTTGGTGTCGGGGTTGGATCTCCTAGAAAATGGTTTGCAGGGGTTGAATATACTTATCTTAAAGCAAGTCAATTTAAAAATCGACTTTTAACTATTGATAATGCTTCTTATGAAGATGCTTCAACAATTTCTGTTGGAGGGTTTTATATCCCTAAATATGATTCTTTCAATCGTTATTGGGAGCGCATCGTTTACAGAACAGGGATTCGCTTTGAAGACACTGGACTGCGAATTAATAATCAAGATATCAAAGAGTTTGGCATATCTTTTGGAGTAGGTCTTCCAGTTGGACGTATATTTTCAAATGCTAATGTTGGTTTTGAGATTGGAACTCGCGGAGTTGATACTGCTGACTTAGTAAAAGAAAATTTTGTAAAATTTCAGATCAGCTTGTCCTTAAATGACCGCTGGTTTGAGAAGCGAAAGTTTAATTAATCAATTATTCAATCAAAAAGGTTTCACAAATTAACCTAAAGTTTCTGAAAAAAATATAAAAAAAGACAGATGAAAACGAAAATCACCCTATTAATCGCATTCTTATTTTTAAGCACCACTACCATTTTCGCACAAAATGAAAAGGATTTAGAGACGCTTTCCATTTTTAGTGAGTTGGTCAAGTCTAAAAACTATACGGCAGCTTACACGCCATGGATGGAGCTACGAAATAGAAATCCAAAATTTAATAAAGCCATTTTTATTTATGGCGAACGAATTCTTAAATATAAGATTGACAACTCTGAAGGAGAGGAAAAAGTAATGTTTCTCAATGATATGCTAAAACTCTGGAAAGAACGTAAAGCTGTGTTTCCAAACGTAACTCCTAGCGGATCCTTTATGTCAAAAGCGTGTCAGTTGGAATATGATAACCGAAAAATTTTAAACAAATCAAATGAAACATTGTATGTTGCGTTTGACAGTGCTTATACGACCGATTCAAAAACATTTACAAACCCTAAAAGTTTATACACCTATTTTTCTTTGATGGTAGATCTTTATGATTCTAAAGGAAAAACGGCTCAACAATTATTTTCCAAATACGATGATATCAGTGAAAAAATTGAATTTGAAGTTAAAAACTATACCAACAAGCGAAATGCATACTTAGATGAAGAGGGAGAAGTTAAGGCAATGAGTTCAAAAGACGCTCGTAAACTTAAATCATACAACAGCTATTTGAGTGCTTATGATAAAATTGCTGGAAGTATAGACACCAAATTAGGTGCTAGAGCTAATTGTGAAAACTTGATTCCATTGTATAGCAGAGATTTTGAGGAATTTAAAAATGATGGGGTTTGGTTGCAGCGTGCCATGAACAGAATGTATGCAAAAGAATGTAACGACGATCCTTTGTTTGTAAAGATTGTAGAACAAAAAAATGCACTAGAACCAAATGCAGACACTGCATTTTATTTAGGGATTTTAAAAGATAAGGCAGGAAAGAGTTCAGAAGCTTTGACGTACTACAACCAAGCTGTTGACTTAGAGTCTGACAACTTTGAGAAATCAAAAATTTTATATAAAATCGCTACAAATTTCAAAAAGAAAGGGCGTTATGGACAGGCAAGAACTTACTACATGAAAGTGCTTAGAGCAAATCCGAGTATGGGAAGAGCGCACCTAGCCATTGCGGCGATGTATGCTAAAAGTGCAAATAATTGTGGAACAGATAACTTCTCAAAAAGAGCGGTTTATTGGCTTGCTGCGAAAGAAGCTGCCAAAGCGGGACGCATAGATCCTACAATGAAAAAAAATGCAGCGAAATCAATTGCTAATTACGAAGCTAAAGCTCCTACAAAAAGCGAAATATTTTCATCGGGGCGTGCAGGTCAAGTAATCAAGGTTGAGTGTTGGATTCAACGTTCGGTAACAGTACCATCGCTTTAATGAAATTTGGTTATCACATACTATTAAAAAACATCGTTCCACTTGTTGTGGTAACGATGTTTTTTTCTTGTAACAACACCCTTAAAAAAGTACAAGGGTTAGATATAGCCTCTTATGCACCTCTGTCTATTGCGGAGAATATCAATACAAAACACACCGATTCAGGCCGCCTAACAGTTATTCTAGTGAGTCCAAAAATGGTAAACTTCACAAACCGTGAGTTTCCATATTATAAATTCCCAGAAGGCATAGACCTCACTCTTTTTGATGATGACAACAATAAAAATACAGTGACTTCAGATCATGCAATTGTGTATGATCAAACCGATTTAATTGACCTACAAGGAAATGTCGTTTTAACGACTTCAACCAACGATACTTTATTTACAGAGCAACTTTTTTACGATCAAAAAAAGGAGTGGCTTTTTACCAATCAACCTGTGAAATTTAGAACCAAAGACTATATCACTAATGGAATTGGATTTGATTCTAATAAAAATTTCACCAATGCACAAGTTCTTGAAGTGAATGGACGTATTTTTATTGATGAATAATTCGTATATTTACTTTACTAATTTCACCAGTTAATTCAACTCTACAAAAATGAAAACTCTTTCAATTTTACACTATCTATACTTAGGATTTGCAGCCTTATTTCTTTTCGATGCCATTGAAAAATGGAACGGTGAGGGATATGATGCCTATATCTCTTTGTTTTTTTCCGTGTTGGCTGTAGCGATGTTTTTCTTTCGTAAAAAATTTAAAAAACGATTCAAAGATCGCGGTAAATTGTAGTCATGACCATAGACCTCTTGATTATTATATTTAGTTTGATTTTATCTGCATTTTTTTCAGGAATGGAAATTGCGTACGTGTCTTCAAACAAAATTCATATTGAAATAGAAAAAAAACAAGGAGGTTTACTGTCAACATTACTAACCAAAATCACTGCAAAACCCTCCAAGTTTATAGCAACTATGCTGATTGGAAATAATATTGCTCTAGTGATTTATGGGTTTTATATGGGAGATTTGCTAGTAGAGTGGTTTGCATCCTATTTGCCGTCTTCTAGTGCGCTTATCAACTCTCTTTTTACGGAGTTAAGCTTGCTGACGCAAACCGTAATTTCGACCCTTGTAATATTAGTTACAGCGGAGTTTCTTCCAAAAGTATTTTTTCAGATTTATGCCAACTCTTTACTAAAGTTATTTGCCGTTCCTGCATACTTGTTTTACGTTCTGTTTTCTTTTGTTTCTGATTTTGTGATATGGATTTCCGATATCATTCTAAAACATTTATTTAAAACGAAAGGAGATGAGGTTCAATTGGCGTTTACCAAAGTAGAGTTGGGCAACTATATAAGCGAACAAATGGAGTCTGTAGAGGCACATGATACAATTGATAGTGAGATTCAGATTTTTCAAAATGCACTTGAATTTTCGGAAGTAAAATCTAGAGAGGTTATGGTTCCTCGGACCGAACTGACCGCCATCGAAATACATGATTCCATCAATAATCTCAATGATTTATTTACTCAAACAGGTTACTCAAAAATACTGGTCTATAAAACAACGATTGACGATATTTTGGGATATGTCCATTCTTTTGACTTGTTCAAAGATCCAAAAAACATAAAATCAATGTTAAGGCCTGTAGAATATGTGCCAGAAACGATGTTTGCTAAAGATGTGTTGAACGTCTTAATAAAAAAACGAAAGAGTTTAGCCGTTGTTTTAGATGAATATGGTGGTACTTCGGGGATTATGACCGTAGAAGACGTTATTGAAGAATTGGTAGGGGAAATTGAAGATGAACACGACACTATTGAACTTATTGAAGAAAAAACAAGTCATAACACTTATATATTTTCGGCACGCCTGGAAGTGGACTACATGAATGAAACCTATAAGTTTCAACTTCCCGAAAGCGAAAATTATGAAACACTAGGCGGATTTATTGTGAATCATACCGAAGAAATACCAGAGAAAAATCAAGAGATTAGAATCGAACATTTTCATTTTACGATCAAGGAGGTTTCCAATACTAAAATTGAATTAGTACAACTTAAAATCTTAGAAGAATTTTAATTTAACCTCCTTCTTTGAATTATATTCTTTTCTCCTTTTATTATTTCAAAGAAATTGGTATTTTCGTCCATTATATTAAAAAAAATAACACACACTACAAATGGCAGTTTTAAATAAAATTAGACAACGCTCTATATTCTTAATCATTATCATCGCTCTTGCACTATTTTCATTCGTAATTGGAGATATATTTCAAAATCTAGGGTCATCAGATAAATCACAAACCGTTGTTGCAACCATTAATGGCGAAGACATTGAACGCGATGCATTTATGAATCAGGTTGAAAACATCCAAAAACAATCTGGGGGATCTGTTTCTAATACACAAGCAATGAACCGTGTTTGGGATCAGGAAGTAAGAAATAAAGTAATGCAAACGCAATACGATGCTGTTGGGATCTCTATTGAAAGAGATTATATGCGTCAATTGTTAAAACAAAACTTAGGGTCATTTGAAGAATTCAAAAACGAAGCAGGTTTGTTTGATGAGGATAAGCTGAACGAATTTATTGCAAATTTAAAAGCAATTGCTCCTGAAACAACCACACTTAACGGAAGTGCTGTAAACTACAAAGCTTGGACTGATTTTGAACAAAATATTTCTCAGACAGGCGTTCAACAAACGTATTTTAACCTAGTTAAAGCGGGTGTTATTGGAACACTTACTGAGGGAGAGTTAGAGTATGTTTTGGAAAATGATAAAGCAGACATCAAATATGTTCAAATTCCATTTACTTCTGTAGCAGACAGTTTAGTGTCTGTTAAGAAATCGGAAGTTGCAAGCTACGTAAAAGCAAATCCTAGTAAATATGAAGTTCAAGCCTCAAGAGATTTGGTATATGTTCAGTTTAAAGAAGAAGCTTCTTTAGAAGATGAGCAACAAATTCAAAATGATTTAACAGCACTTATTGCTGATAAAATAGAATTTAATGAAGCTGCCAAAGCCAATGAAACGGTGGTAGGTTTTCAAAACACAACAGATGTTCAAGCATTTGTAAATGCCAATTCTTCTGTAAAGTATAACGATGCTTACGTATTTGCGTCTAGTTTTCCAACGTCAGTATCAGAGCAATTAATAAACTTAGAATCAAATGCTGTTTTTGGACCTTATAAAGATGGCACCACTTATAAGCTGTCTAAAAAGGTTGCTAATACAATGATGTCAGATTCTACGAAAGTACGTCACATACTGATTCCTTTTGTAGGTTCAGTTCGTGCAGATGCTTCTGTCACAAAAACAGATGCTCAAGCAAAAACAACTGCGGATAGTATTTATAAAGCAATTCGTTCTAAACGTTCAAAATTTAAAAGTTTACTTTCCTTATCGTCTGATAAAGTGAGTAACGAAAAAGAAGGTGTTATTGAATTTGCTTATACAGATGGATTCGCCGAAGAATTTAAAGCATATTCATTTGATAATCCAAAAGGAAGTTTAGGAGTTGTAAAAACAAACTTCGGATACCATATTATTGAAATCTTAGACCAAGGAAAAAAACAAGACGTATATAAAATTGCAACGATTGTTCAAGAGATTGAGCCTTCTGTAAAAACTATTGATGGTGTATTCACAGATAAATCCAAGTTTGAAATTGCCGTTGCTAATGCCGATTTTAATGCAGTTGCCACAGAAAACAACTATTCAACATCCCCTGTAAGTAGCATTAAAGAACTGGATGAAACAATTCCTGGTCTTGGTGTTCAAAGAGCTATTGTACGCTGGTCTTTTGAAGATGGTGTTGAAGTTGGAGATTTTAAAAGTTTTAATATTTCAGGAGGTGGTTTTGTTGTAGCTAAAGTTACAGCTGTCAATGAAGCTGGCTTGATGAGTGTTGAAAAAGCATCCATTACTGCACTTCCAGAAATCAGAAAAGAAAAGAAAGCTGAGCTTATTAAAAACCGTATCTCTGCAACTACGTTAGAATCTATTGCTACAGATGAAGGTCAGACCGTTAAAACAGCCATGGCTGTAAATATGAAAAACCCAACACTTTCAGGGGCTGGAAGAGAGCCTAAAGTAATTGGAACTGCTTTTGGTTTAGAAGAAGGCGCTACTTCAAAATTAATTGTTGGTACCAATGGTGTTTATGCAATTCAATTGACAAAGTTAACCCCTGCTGAGCCGTTGCCAAACTATCAAGCATCTGCTAACCGTGTGGGTCAAGCCAAGTCAAACGCTGTCAATACACAGCTTTACAATGCACTGAAAGAAGCTTCTGATATTGAAGATAACAGAGCGACGTTTTACTAAGTAGTCAATAAACATACTAGATATTAAGGACTCAGAAATGGGTCCTTTTTTTTATGCTTTAAAATCTAATAGGAATAGAGTCTATCCAAATAGAGGATTTTTGAGGCTGTCCAAAAAGTAGAATGTTTGTCATTCTAAACCTGCCTGCCGATAGGCAGGGTTATTTCAGATTCATCTATTAAAATTAGA
>JABAYY010000014.1 GCA_018608765.1 Flavobacteriaceae bacterium | reverse complement strand
TAGCAGCGATCACACGATCCCATGCTTTGATAACTCTAGCCTTACGGTGAGAAAGGATTAATTGACCTGTTGCATCTTCACGCACATCAATTAAAACTTCTACTTTATCTCCAACTGCAAGGTTTGGATTGTAACGAAATTCGTTTAACGAAATAACCCCTTCAGATTTTGCATTGATATCAATAATCGCATCACGATCAGAAATATGAACAACAGTACCTTCAACAACTTGATCATCAAGTGTTTCTACAAAATTACTAGCAACTAGCTTCTCAAATTCATCGAGTTTAGCATCGTCCACAGGATCAATACCTTCTTCGTAATTATGCCAGTTAAAATCTTTTAGGAATTGCTCAGGGTTTGCTTGAGCTTCGCTTACTTGTGGAGTTTCTACTGCGGTAGTTTCTGCAGTCACTTCTTCCACATTTGTGTTTTTTTCTTCAGCCATGGCTGTTTAAAAATTTGTATTTTACAGAAGTTAGATTCGATTAAGCCCTTCTATAAAAGCGTTATTAATTAAAGTTAATTCCTTTTACTGAATCTATTATTTGCTAAAAGGAGTGCAATGTTACGATTAATCTCTAATGATTCCAAATGATTTCTTATCTGTTTTTAAGAGAGTGCTTATCCTTGTACTATTTTTGATTGTACAAGAGCCATGACCTTTTCAAATTGCTGCTCTAAACTCAAGTTTGAATTGTCAATTTCTATGGCATCTGTTGCTTTAAAAAGCGGAGAATCTTCTCGAGTAGAATCTAAATGATCTCGTGAAGTAATGTTTTCAAGAACCGCTTCAAAAGTTACTTCAGTCCCCGAGCTTATGAGTTCGTCATAACGTCGTTGAGCCCGTGTTTCTGCAGAAGCTGTCATAAATAGCTTTAGTTCAGCATCCGGAAAAACTACGGTACCAATATCTCTTCCATCCATGACAATTCCTTTCAGAGCTCCCATTTGTTGTTGTAAACCCACCAATTGTTGTCGAACTTCCGGAACTGTTGCCACCCGACTAACGGTATTTGAAACATCCATAGATCGAATCTCAGTATTGACATTTATGCCGTTTAAGTAAATTTCTGATGCTTCTAATGATTCATTGTATTGAAACGTCACCTCAATTGATGGCAATTGATTGATGAGAGCTGCCGTGTTAAGAACCTGATCTTGAATTAATTTATGTTGTAATACATATAATGCGATAGCTCGGTACATCGCACCTGAATCAACATAAACATATTGAAGTTTTTGTGCTAATTGTTTTGCAAGCGTACTTTTTCCTGTTGAAGAAAAACCATCAATGGCTATTGTTATTTTTTTCACTATTGTAAATTTATTTGAAGCCCTAGAAAACTTGTATTTGCTGCTAATGAATAGCGTGCATGCGTATAACTAAATCTAAATTTATTAAATTTCAAACCAACTCCAAAAGAAAGTCCTGAAAAATTTCGTTGTTCTAATATTTTTAACTCAGCTGACCTTCTAAAACTATAACCCAATCGAATGTTGAATCCTCTATCTGGAAATAATTCTAATCCAATAATGGTATGCCGTATAATATTACTAAAAAATCCTACTTCTTCTGGAGTTTGAGTGCCATTCAAATCGGTAGTACCACGCGCTGGATTTTCGGTAGCAATTGGCCATTGTTGTAAATTCTCAAGCGTTAAATGCCACCTTACAGGAACATTTTCAAGTTTTTGAGAAAACCCTAGGTCAATTTCAAAAGGTAAAGATTCTTTTAACCCTGCATAAGTTGTTAATTGTGTTCCAAAATTACGAATTACAAGTGCCGCATTAAAATCTAAATACTCATTTATATATAGCAACCCAACATCCGTAGCAATTCCAAAAGAATTATATTGTTCTAATTTAGAAGAAATCAACTTAAGATTTGCACCTATATAAAAGTCTGAATATCCTATTTGAGTCGCATAACCCGCAGAAAAAGCAGCTTCACTCCCAGAAAACTCTCCTGTACTTATTCCATTCTCATCATAGCCATCAAAAGTACCGTAATTCACATAGGTCATTCCAATATGAAAGGTTTGTACTCTTCTATCCCATGTATATGCATATGCCGCTGTGCCATAACTAATATCTCCCAAGTAATTCGAATAATTTACTGCCAATTGGTTGTCCATATCAACATTAATAGTCGCTGGATTATACAACGCTTGAGTGACATCATAATCCACATTTGTTATGGACTTCCCTCCTAAAGCAGCTTGACGTGGAGAGGAAATTAAATTCAGAAATTGGTATGTAGATTCACCTCCTAATTGTGCATATGCAGTACAGCTAAAACACATAACTATATAAAAAGTCAACACTTTCCTCATTCGCTTGCAAAAATATATAAATCAAATCTAAAACGAATATTAACAGCGTTTATTTTAAGAAATGCCTAAGCATTCAAAATTTAAAGTGTTTTAGCGTTTTTTACTTTTTGATTCATAATCGCTATATCGATGACTTCACTCATTTCAGAAACAAAATGAAATGTCAAGCCTTTCAGATACGTTTGATTGATTTCTTCAATATCACTTTTGTTATCTTTTGAAAGAATGATTTCTTTGATTTTGGCGCGTTTGGCGGCCAAAATTTTCTCTTTAATCCCTCCTACTGGAAGTACTTTTCCTCTCAAAGTAATTTCTCCTGTCATCGCTAAGCTCTTCTTTATTTTTTTCTGAGTAAATAAAGAAACTAACGAAGTTAACATCGTAATTCCAGCACTTGGACCATCTTTTGGAGTGGCTCCTTCTGGAACGTGAATATGAACATTGTAGTTATCAAAAACTTCTGATTTCAATCCGTATAAATCCGCATTTGCTTTGATGTATTCCATTGCAATGGTTGCCGATTCTTTCATTACCTTTCCTAAATTTCCAGTGATACTTAAAGCTCCCTTCCCTTTAGAAAGAATGGATTCAATAAATAAAATATCGCCACCAACACGTGTCCATGCCAATCCAGTAACAACCCCTGCAACATCGTTATTTTCATATTTATCGCGCTCTAGTTTTGGACTGCCTAAAACTTCTACTATTACTTCATTTGAAACCTTAACATCATAAGATTCTTCCATTGCAATATTTTTGGCAGCATAACGCACCATTTTAGCAATTTGTTTTTCAAGTCCACGAACCCCTGATTCTCTTGTATATCCTTCCACAATTTTTTCTAATTGAGGTTGTGCAATTTTAAGATCAGAAGCGTTCATTCCATGTTCTTTGATTTGCTTGGGTAATAAATATTTTTTTCCAATTTGAACTTTTTCTTCAATGGTGTATCCATTCACGTTGATAATTTCCATTCGGTCTAAAAGTGCCGGTTGGATTGTATTAAGACTGTTAGACGTGGCTACAAACATAACTTTGGAGAGGTCATATCCCATTTCTAAAAAATTGTCATAAAACTCCGAATTTTGCTCCGGGTCTAAAACTTCTAACATTGCCGACGACGGATCTCCTTGATGGGAACTCGAAAGTTTATCAATTTCATCCAATACAAAAACGGGATTTGAAGTTCCGGCTTTCTTTAAACTTTGAAGAATTCGACCGGGCATGGCGCCTATGTATGTTTTTCTATGCCCTCTAATTTCAGCTTCATCACGAAGTCCGCCTAAGGAAATACGTATATATTCTCTTCCCAAAGCTTCAGCTATAGACTTCCCTAAAGATGTTTTACCAACTCCTGGAGGACCATACAAACAAAGGATTGGAGATTTCATGTCTTTTCTAAGTTTCAACACTGCCAAATATTCAATAATTCGACGTTTGACTTCTTCTAAACCAAAGTGATCGCGATCCAATATTTTTTGTGCACGCTTCAGGTCAAAATTATCTTTACTAAAAGAATTCCAAGGCAAATCTAGAAACAGATCTAAATAGTTTCGTTGAATTGAATACTCCGCAACTTGGGGATTCATCCGTTGCAATTTTCCAATTTCTTTATTAAAATGTTTTTCTACCTTTTTGTTCCATTTCTTTTTAAGGGCACGCGCTTTCATTTCTTCAATTTCCTCTTCATAGCTCACCCCACCCAATTCTTCTTGAATGGTTTTGATTTGCTGTTGCAAGAAATATTCACGCTGTTGCTGGTTCATATCACTTTGCACTTTGGATTGAATGTCATTTTTGAGCTCTAAGCGTTGAAACTCAACATTCATATGCTTTAATGTATGTAATGCACGTTCTTGAAGGTCATTAACTTCTAATAGTTTTTGTTTTTCAACAACTGATAAATTCATGTTAGAAGATACAAAGTTGATCAAAAATGAGTTGCTTTCAATGTTTTTAATCGCAAAGGAAGCTTCACTAGGAATTGTCGGACTTTGTTTTATGATTTGAAGCGCAAGGTCTTTGATCGACTCTATAATTGCCGTAAATTCGGTACTCCCTAAAGGGTTGACTTCTGGAACATCCTGGATTTTAGCAACCATGTATGGGGTTTCTGAAACCATTTCAGAAATTTGAAATCGCTTTTTTCCTTGAATAATTACAGTCGTATTTCCATCGGGCATTTTAAGAACTTTCAAAATACGGGCAACCGTTCCTGTTGTATAAATGTCATCAATAGTAGGATCTTCTACACTTTCATCTTTTTGAGATACCACTCCAATAACTTTTGAACCTGAGTTGGCGTCATTAATTAACTGAATGGATTTGTCGCGTCCAGCAGTAATTGGAATGACAACACCGGGAAATAAAACAGTATTTCGTAGCGATAGGATCGAAATTGTTTCTGGAAGTGACTCATTTTTTATAGCTTCTTCATCTTCAGTAGTCATCAACGGAATTAACTCTGAATTTTCGTCAAAGTCTTGTAATGACAAACTGTCAAGCATTGTAAATTTTGATTTGCTCATAGGTATATTAGGTCATTCTGTCATAAAAACAGAACTGATTTGATATTAATAGTTCATTTAAAACCTAAGTTATCTTCTTTTAACAGAGTACAACCTTTGGTTACACTCACTAAAGTTCAATTGTTATGCCAATTTAAGTTTTGACACTGTTAATAAGATATTAATTGACATATTCGGTGGCTTTGATGCGATTTAAAACAAAATAAGCAATTGCAAAAAAGAGTGCCAAAAAGAGTACAGAATATTGCATAGAATCGGTAAGATAAATGAGAAATCCAAATACAAACATCCCTAATACAATCGCTAATTTTTCAGTAACGTCATAAAAACTAAAATAAGTGGCATGGTCGTGCGTATCTGGCAATAGCTTTGAATAGGTCGAACGCCCAATGGATTGCGTTGCTCCTAAAACAAATCCTAACACAATACCCATCCCATAAAAGTAGTAATCGACATTGGCTTGGCTCTTATCTAAAGAAAATGCCAAAAAACATACGCCTGCCCATATCATAAGGGTTAGTTTCAAAGTTCTGATATTACCGATTTTAGTGGATAATCTCGAAAATAAATAAGCACCTAAAACAGCAACTAATTGTACCAGTATGATGGTGAAAATCAAATCAGAGGTTGGCAATCCGAGTTCTTTACTTCCAAAAATTCCTGCCATCAAAACGATGGTTTGAACTCCTACACTAAAACAGAAAAAAGAAACTAAAAAATATTTAAGTTGCGGATAATTAACAAGTTCTTTCGATACCATTTTCAATTCTTTAAGTCCTTTCCAAATAAAATCTTTTTCTGGCTTACGATCAAATACATTATTTGGCAATCGGCGATAAGTGAATTGAGCAAAACCAAGCCACCAAACACCTACCAATAGAAATGTAATTCGTGGTGCTAGTGTTGGGTCTGTAATCCCAAACCATTCTGGTTTTTCTACCATAAAAAGACTAAAAACAAGTAAAAATACCGAACCTATATAGCCGTAAATAAATCCTTGAGCACTGACTTTATCTTGTTGTTTTGGAAAGGCTACCTCGGGTAAATAGGCATTATAAAACACCAAACTTCCCCAAAAACCAATACTTGCCAAAATTGTAAATGTGAGTGCCACCCAAAGAGTTTCAGCGCCTGTAAAAAAAAACAAACACATGACAGACAATGCACCCAAAAGACAAAAGAATTTTAAAAATTTTAATTTATTACCCATATAATCTGCAATAGCGGAGAGTATAGGGGAACAACAGGCCACAATTAAAAATGAGAACGACAGAGTATAATCGTATAAAGTGGTTGGATTCCAAAGCATTCCTAAGTAGGAAACATCCCCAGCTTCATTTGCGAAAGAACTTGTCAAACTGCTGTAATAAATTGGAAATACTGCGGTGCTAATCACTAGTGGATATACGGAATTTGCCCAGTCATAGAAAGCCCAAGCATTGGTTAGTTGCTTGCTTCCTTTTTCAAATTTTTTCATAAAAAGCTAGTTGGTTGGTTAAACAGCTCCTAAAATAACGATTTAAATCAATTATAAAGTTATTATTGCCTAAAAGTTGTCACTCCAAACTTGCGTGCTTCTTCTTTTGCTTTGCCAGCCAATGCTCTCAAATTAGAGATTCTAGAATCATTTGATGGGTGTGTACTTAAAAATTCAGGAGGACTTTTTCCTTCGCTATTTGCTTTCATGCGTTCCCATAATAACGACGCCTCATCCGGGTTATAACCTGCAATTGCAGTGAGATATAAACCAATTTCATCCGCTTCTGTTTCATGCGATCTGCTAAAAGGTAACATGCCACCAACAGAAGAGCCAACCGCAAAGGCTTGCATCCATAGATCTTGTTCCGATTTAGTTTTATCTTTGGTAGCAATCGCGACTCCCGCTCCTACCCCTTGTTGAATCATTCCTGCACTCATACGTTGCTGACCATGGTTTGCTAAGGCGTGTGCGACTTCATGACCCATAATAGCGGCAATTCCAGCTTCATTTTTAGCAACTGGTAAAATCCCTGTATAAAATACAATTTTACCTCCTGGCATACACCAAGCATTTACTGATTCATCCTCTACCAAATTATATTCCCATTCATAATCTTTCAAATACCCTTGATGGTTGTTGGCGTCTAACCAACGCTCTGCAGCCACGGAAATACGTTGACCAACCCGAGATATCATCTCCGCGTCCGAAGTTTCTTTAATGACTTTATTTTCTGAAAGAAATTTATCGTATTCCGCAAAAGCCATTGGCAACAACTGTGAGTTTGGCATAAAGGCCATTGTTTTTTTGCCTGTAAACGGATTGGTAGCACAAGAAAAACTAAGAATACACACTAATAAAGTAAAGAGCTGATTTTTCATTGTAATTTATTTTATGTTTTTGATTCTAAAAAGGGTCTATTTTATGACTCTGTAACAAGTCTATAGTCACAAATTTATGTGAAAAAAAAGTAACGGATTAAATTATTACTTATTTTTATAAAAATAATAAAATCTTCCTATAAAAATTAAGCCTTTTTATGATTCTTAAAAAATCCATCTCCATTTGCATGCTCATTGTTTTGTTGTCTTGTCAAACCACTGCCCAAAAAAAGGAAGTTTTTCCAGTAACTAAAACAGAACAAGAATGGAAAATGCAACTCAGTGACCTTCAATATTATGTATTGAGAGAAGCGGGTACCGAACCTGCGTTTTCAAGTCCTTTGAATAAAGTGTATGACCCAGGAATTTACAGTTGTGCGGCTTGTAACACCCCCCTATTTAATGGCGCAGACAAATTTGACTCCGGTTCTGGATGGCCGAGTTTTGACAAAGAAATTAAAGGTAATGTAGCGTTTTCGGTAGATTATAAAATTGGAATGGCACGTACCGAAGAACATTGTGCAACTTGTGGAGGGCATCTTGGACATGTGTTTAATGATGGTCCTCGAAAAACAACTGGTAAGCGTCACTGTATTAATGGGGCTGCCTTAATATTTACACCAAATGAATAAATCCGACATTGATTGGAAAAAAGAATTGACGGATGAGCAGTACCGAATTCTTAGGAAAAAAGGAACGGAAATGCCACATTCAGGGGTTTATAATCTTCATTTTGAAAAAGGTACTTATTGTTGTGCCGGATGTCATGAACCCCTATTTGAAAGTCACACCAAATTTGATGCTCATTGTGGATGGCCAAGTTTTGATCAATCCATTGAAGGAAAAGTTGGATATGTTTCTGACAAAACCCTCGGGATGATTCGAACCGAAATTATTTGTAAAACTTGTGACGGACACTTAGGCCATGTGTTTAATGATGGCCCTACTAAAACAGGAACACGCTACTGTGTCAACTCTGTAAGTTTGAAGTTTAAAAAATCCTAATTAAAAT
>JABAYY010000038.1 GCA_018608765.1 Flavobacteriaceae bacterium | reverse complement strand
AGCAATCTGCTCCATTACCACTCTGGCACCTCTCCTATTAAATGAACTTGCGCAATTAAAATTGCGGTTGCAAATGTAACTTTTCATTATCTAGAACGCAAACAATTTTTTTACTTTTTTGTAAGCATTTTTAATTTAATCCGGATATTCTATACGCAAGTGGTACATATTGGCCAACTTTTGCTTCAACACCTTCTTAATAGACTGAATTTCTTTCAAAGTAATATCTGCATTCAAAAATTGGTCTGTATCCATTTGTTTGGAAATAATTGCATCTACAAAGTTATTTATCTTGGTTGAATTAGGATCCTTTAAACTTTTGGACGCTGCTTCCACACTATCACACATCATTAGTATAGCCGTTTCTTTATTAAATGGCTTTGGCCCATTGTACGAAAAATCAGTAGTTTCAAAATCTAAATTCAACTCTACTTGTTTGTTATAAAAATAATATACAGTACTTGTACCATGGTGCGTTCTAATAAAATCTATGACACGGTCTGGTAAATTATTTTTCTTTGCCAATTCGACACCATCTATAACATGGTTGATAATGATTTTAGCACTTTCTTTAGGAGACAACTCATCATGTGCATTGGTTCCTGTCATTTGATTTTCGGTAAAATACGTTGGGTTTTTCATCTTACCTATATCATGATACAAGGCCCCTACCCTTACAAGCATTGTATTGGCGCCTATTTCATTGGCAGCAGCTTCAGCTAGGTTTGCCACATTTAATGAATGATGAAAGGTTCCTGGTGCTTTATCCGACAATTCTTTCAATAGCTTAGAATTGGTGTCTGACAATTCTAACAACGACACATCCGATACAAGCCCAAACAGTTTTTCATATACATATATAAGTGGCTGTACAAAGAGCGTTGCCAATCCACACAGTACAAACAATAAAAACGTTTCCCATTTTAAGTTGTCAATACTTCCTTCGTGAATTACAAAAAATGCAAAATAAGAAATGATGTATATCAAGGTAATTTGCCCTACAGATATAAATAAATTTGCCCGTTTGTAAAGTTCAGACACGGTTAGAATGGTTACAATTCCAGCAATAATTTGCAAAAACATGTATTCATAATTATTGGCTACCACGAAGCCTAACAAAAGTACCGTGATTACATGTGTAAATAAACCCAAGCGAGCATCAAAAAATGCCTTCAATATTAAGGGTAAAATACATAAGGGAACAATATAAATATAAGACGAATTATAGTTGACAACTAAAGTGGTTAAAAATACCATCAATACGATATTGAAGAAAATAAAGGTGACTTTGGTATTGTTAGAAAACACCTCCATTCTGTATTTTTTCATAAACAACAAAAGCATGAGCAGAGCCAAGGACACCAAAACAGTATAAGCCGTCACAACTAAAGTATAGTTTGAATCGGTCCAAACTTGTGATTCATATTCAGATACTAATGAATTTAAAACAGCATATTTATCACCTTGAACCACTTCTCCTTTAGAAATAATGAGTGTTTGCTTATCCACACGACCCCGAACTAATTTTATTTGACTTAGGCGCTCTTCTAGTGAAACCTGAGTAATTGCTTTATTTAATTGTGTATTGGGTTTTACGACATCAAAAAACAATGCCAAATACCGTTGCTTGTAAGCTTCTAGCTCTAAAGCCTCCACACTAGATTCTACAAATGATTTTAAATCTGTCTGAAGAAAAAAGCTGTCAAACCGTTTAACCCTACTTTGCGTTTTATCAACCAAAATAGAGATTTGCTGATCGGGGTCATAATCATATGGATCTTGAAGCACGCCACTTTCATATAATTCATCAAGAAGTTTCCTCCCTTTATAATATAAATCTACTTTTACTTGATCTCTGGGTAGCTCAAAAAACAACCTGTCAAATGCTGAAGAATATTCGTTTTTTGCCGTAGCGACCACCGCAGTATCCACATCAAAAAAAACAGGAGATTGTAGAATAATTTGCTGTTTTTCTAAATCAACCTCTTCAGCTGTTTTTTTAATTGCAAAATCAAAAGGCGCATAGAGGTTTTCAGATTGCCAAGGTTTTCCCTTTTCAAAACTATATCTGAAGGTTCCACTTTTTGGAAACAAATAGACTATCACAAAAGTGGTTAACACAAAAAGAAACACCTTGTATATTAAGGAATGGTTTTTATGAAAAAGGTTCATTATATCCTTCATGTGTGTCTATTATTTATTTTTTTGAATTTCATGGGTTTTGATTTGGATAGGTCATGCGCAGCTAGGGGTATTTAAAGACAACATTAAGGACATAATAAAAACTATATACCTCCACTAACTGTTACATTACGTACTTGTCAACACCCAAAAGTAATAAAAAGAAGTATCTTTTCTCTCTATATTAAAATATTCCTACTTTATATATCCTAAATTTTAGTTATTTTCGCATGAAGCATCTCTAAATTCTAAACTATGAGTAAAGACGTTGTAATTGTATCCGCAGCAAGAACCCCTATTGGGAGTTTTTTAGGAGGACTGTCCTCTATTTCAGCACCTAAATTAGGTGCAGTCGCTATTAAAGGCGCACTTGAAAAAATTAATTTAAGCCCTGAACTTGTAGACGAAGTTCTGATGGGAAATGTTGTACAAGCTGGCACAGGGCAAGCACCTGCTAGGCAGGCCGCAATTTATGCAGGCATCCCTGATTCTGTGCCCTGTACTACGGTCAATAAAGTGTGTGCTTCTGGAATGAAAACAATCATGCAAGCCGCACAATCAATTGCTTTGGGAGATGCTGATATTATTGTCGCAGGTGGGATGGAAAACATGAGCTTAATCCCTCATTATCACCACGCACGTTCGGCACATAAATTTGGCTCCGTAACACTTGATGACGGCTTACAAAAAGATGGTTTGGTAGATGCTTATGCAAATCAAGCCATGGGAATTTTTGCAGATAGTTGTGCAACAGAATATAAATTTACTCGAGAAGAACAAGATGCTTTTGCAATTCAGTCCTATAAACGCTCTACGGAAGCTTGGAATGAGGGCAAATTCAATTCTGAAGTGGTTCCTGTAGAAGTACCTCAGCGAAGAGGAGAGCCAATTGTTGTAGATAGAGATGAAGAATACACGAACGTTCGTTTAGAAAAAATACCGAGCTTACGTGCTGCTTTCACAAAAGACGGAACTGTAACGGCGGCAAACGCTTCTACCATAAATGATGGCGCTGCTGCTTTGGTGCTTATGAGTAAAGAAAAAGCAGACGACCTTGGACTAAAACCTTTAGCAACGGTAAAAGGCTACGCCGATGCCGCTAGAGAACCTGAATGGTTTACTGTAGCACCTTCAAAAGCACTGCCTAAAGCATTGGCAAAAGCAGCTGTTGATATTTCAGAAGTAGATTTCTTTGAATTCAACGAAGCATTTTCTGTAGTAGGCTTAGCTAATATGAAATTATTGGGACTCAACGATTCAAATGTAAATGTCAATGGTGGTGCGGTTTCTTTAGGCCACCCACTGGGCTGTTCAGGGGCTCGAATTGTAGTGACTTTATTGAGTGTCCTCGAACAAAATAACGGAAAAATTGGAGCTGCAGCTATTTGTAATGGCGGCGGCGGTGCTTCGGCACTAATCCTAGAACGAAATATATAGGAAATGCAATACGGCCTTTGCTACCTAAGCGTTGTTGCTTTAAGATCGGAAGCTTCCGATAAGAGCGAATTAATTTCGCAAGTACTCTATGGCGATTATTTTAAGGTTTTAGAACACCGAAAATCATGGAGTCGCATTCGTTTGGGCTTTGATAAGTATGAAGGTTGGATTGACAATAAACAGTTTCAATTTATTGACGAATTAGAATATAAAGAACTTCACAAATCAGATCCTCTAATGACTACGGATTTGGTTGATTTTATCATAAATCAAAAACAACAATTACACCCTATTTTGTTGGGGTCGGCACTTAACGGCCTCTCCTATTTAGAGCATACATTTGAAGGTGCAAAATCTGTTGGACCTAAAGACAAATCTAAACTTGTAGAAACGGCTGTTTTATACCTCAACACTCCTTATTTATGGGGTGGTAAAACGCCTTTTGGAATAGACTGCTCTGGATTCGTTCAGATGGTTTACAAACTGAATGGATTCAAAATTTTAAGAGATGCCTCTCAACAAGCGTCTCAAGGGGATGCGCTTAGTTTTATAGAAGAAAGTGAACCTGGTGATTTGGCATTTTTTGATAATAATGAAGGAGATATTATTCATGTAGGTATTATCATGAAAGACCATCATATCATTCATGCACATGGTAAAGTTCGGATAGATTTACTGGACCAAAGCGGCATCTATAATGTGGACACCAAAACACACTCTCACAAACTGAGAGTCATCAAGAAAATTATCTCATAAAAAAAGCCATTCAAATTGAATGACTTTTTAATATTGTAAAACTAACAGCTATTATTTTGGTTCTAGGGCGTCTGAAATAGCTTTAAATTCTTTGTACTTATCTGTGTCGCCTACAGCACTGAATATGTTCGCTAAGGTTTTAGAAGCTTGATAATTGTTTGGATCTATGTTAAATGCGCTTTCCAAATACGGAATTGCATCTAAATACAACTGGTTGCGCTTCTCTTTTAATTCGTCATACTTTCGATCGTCTGCAGCTGACGAACCTAGCTTATTCATTTCTTCAAGAATTGACTCTTCTTGTCCTAAGATTAAAGCCGCTAAATTGATGTAAGCATTTATATAGTCTGACTTTAATTCGATGGCTCTTAGATAGTATTTTTTAGCGCTTTCAAAATCATTTGTATCCGTTGAAATAACCCCTAAATTATATTGTAACTCTGGATTCTCTGGGTCTTTTTGGATGGCTACTTCTAACAATTCTTTAAATTTTTCGCTATTACCCATTGAGTAATAAACGTTTGCTTCAGTCAATAATAAATTTAAATCCTCAGGAGCTTCTGCTCTAGCTACAGCCATGGCTTGAAGTGCTTTTTCATTGTCCCCATTTTGAACATAAATAAGGGCTATATTTTTAATGATTTCTGGAAACTTAGATTTAGTCTTTTCATCTTTAGGATTGATGTGTGTTTTTGCTTTTAGTGAAAGATTTCTTAGCATTTCACTCCCAAATTGTTCTTCAACTTGTGTTTCTTTATTTGTAGCAAGAAAATTTTGTTCGATTCCTGTATAACCTAAGCTTCTCAACTCTTCATACATCACTAGAGAACGGTCATAGAGTTTTGCGTTTACAGCGGTAGAAGCGGCATAAAACAAATAAACCGTATCATTAGGAGCTAATTTATAAGCAGATTCAAAATAATCCGAAGACGCTACATATTCATCTGTTTGCAAAAGTGAACTCGCTTTATTGACCAGAATAACTTTTATGTTTTGAGTTTGATTTTTTACTCCTTGTTCCTGTGCTGGTGCAGTTGCTAATTTTAAGGCTTCAATGGATTTTTTGATGGTACTAAAATCTGGCTCACCATTATTTAGGTAATACATACTTCTATACAGGTAATATTGACTTTTATATTTTTCGTCCATAGACCCTAAAAGTGCTTCGGCTGCATCAAGGGCAACCCCTGCTTTTTCATAATTTCCCTTATCTAATTCTTTAGCTGCTGTTTTGATCTCTTTCTTTTGAGCAACAACAGAAAATCCTAGAGTTAGTGCTATTAGCAATACAAAATATTTTTTCATCGTATTTTAAATTTTAATAGTTAGTATTAATAGTTATTCTTCTTCTTGAGTATCAATAGTCGTACCATTTGTATCAGCTGGTTTCGTATCCGCAGTGCCTTCTTCTACACCTTCTTCATCTAACCCTTCAATTGCTTCGATATCTTCTTCATCCTCACGCATTACTTTTGCAACAGCGGCAATCGAATCATTTCCTTTAAGATTGATCAAACGAACTCCTTGTGTGGCACGTCCCATGACTCTTAAATCCTCTACTGCCAATCGAATTGCAACACCAGATTTGTTAATAATCATTAAATCATCTTCATCGGTTACATTTTTAATGGACACCAAGTTTCCAGTTTTATCCGTGATTGATATGGTCTTAACTCCCTTTCCACCTCTGTTTGTGATTCGATAATCTTCCAAACTAGAGCGTTTTCCATAACCATTTTCAGATACAACTAAAATATTACTTTCCATATCATCGACAGCAATCATTCCGATCACCTCATCCGCTTCATGTGCAAGTGTAATTCCTCGAACTCCCGAAGCACCACGACCCATTGGACGGGTTTTGGCTTCTTCAAATCGAATGGCCTTCCCAGATTTTAATGCCAACATCACTTGACTTTCACCTGTAGTCAGTTTTGCCTCTAGTAATTCATCATCTTCTTTAATCGTAATGGCATTAATTCCATTTGTTCTTGGGCGAGAATATTGCTCTAAAGATGTTTTCTTAACCTGACCTTTTTTGGTAGCCATGATAACGTAATGCGAATTTGTGTATTCTTCGTCTTTTAAATCTTGAGTACAAATAAACGCTTTGACTTTATCGTCTTGTTCTATGTTGATTAAGTTTTGAATGGCACGTCCTTTAGAAGTTTTACTACCTTCTGGGATTTCATAAACCCGCATCCAGAAACATTTTCCTTTTTGAGTGAAAAACAACATATATTGGTGGTTGGTCCCTACAAATAAATGTTCTAAGAAATCTTCATTACGAGTGGTCGAAGCTTTTTGTCCGACACCTCCTCTGTTTTGAGTTCTGTATTCTGTTAATGACGTACGTTTAATATATCCTGCATGAGAAATTGTAATGACAACTTGCTCGTTTGGAATCATATCTTCAATAGATAAATCGCCTCCTGCATATTCAATCACTGAGCGACGTTCATCACCATACTTTTCTTTTACGACTGCTAGTTCTTCTTTGATGATTAACATTCGACGTTCTTTTTTATCAAGAATGTCTTTTAATTCATCAATTGTTTTCATGATCGCATCGTACTCACCACGTAATTTATCTTGTTCTAGACCTGTTAATTGTCTTAAACGCATTTCAACAATCGCTTTGGATTGTATTTCACTTAATTCAAAACGTTCAATTAGTTTTTCACGGGCTTGTTCGGCATTTGAAGAACTTCTAATAATCGCGATGACTTCATCGATATTATCCGAAGCAATAATCAATCCTTCTAATATATGAGCGCGTTCTTCAGCTTTTCTAAGTTCGTAAGTTGTACGACGTACAACAACTTCATGACGGTGCTCCACAAAATGATGAATCATGTCTTTTAGATTCAACATTTCTGGGCGTCCATTTACCAACGCAATATTATTGACACTAAAAGATGACTGAAGTGCTGTATATTTATAAAGTTTATTTAAAACAATGTTAGGAATGGCATCTCTTTTTAAGACATAAACAACACGCATTCCGTTTCTATCCGATTCATCACGAATGGTAGAAATCCCTTCCATTTTCTTATCATTGACCAAATCAGCAGTTTTCTTAATCATGTCTGCTTTATTGACTTGGTATGGGATTTCGGTAACGATTATACATTCCCGCCCATTAACCTCTTCTATGATAGCCTTACCACGCATAACGACACGGCCACGGCCTGTTTTAAACGCTTCCCTTACACCATCATAACCATAAATAATTCCTCCTGTAGGAAAATCGGGGGCTTTGACATGTGTAATTAACTCATCAATTTCGATGTCTGTATTATCTATATATGCTGTAATTCCATCGACGACTTCCGAAAGGTTGTGAGGTGGCATATTGGTTGCCATACCCACCGCAATTCCTGAAGCTCCATTAACCAACAAACCTGGGATTCGAGTTGGCAATACGGTCGGCTCTTGAAGTGTATCGTCAAAGTTTAGCTTGTGATCTACTGTTTCCTTATCGATATCTGCAAGCATATCTTCCGATATTTTTCGCATTCTGGCTTCTGTATAACGCATTGCTGCAGGACTGTCACCATCAATCGATCCAAAATTCCCTTGTCCATCAACCAACATATATCGCAAACTCCATTCTTGAGCCATACGAACCATGGCGTCATAAACTGAGGTATCTCCGTGTGGGTGATACTTACCCAAGACTTCCCCAACTATTCTTGCAGATTTTTTATGCGCCGTATTGGACCTAACACCAAGTTCATGCATCCCATACAACACTCGGCGGTGTACAGGCTTCAATCCATCCCTTACGTCAGGAAGTGCTCGAGACACTATTACAGACATCGAATAATCGATGTAAGCTGACTTCATTTCATCTTCAATATTTA
>JABAYY010000026.1 GCA_018608765.1 Flavobacteriaceae bacterium | reverse complement strand
GTTTAGATAAAAGAAAATTAGCATTTATAAAGCAAGTTATTGTTGTGCATGATCGCGTGGTAAGTAAAGTGTTTCTTAATCCGGTTTTTGAACGTTTTGAAGAAGATAACAAGATGTATTTTGAGGCAGAAGAAGACAGTAATAATGAAATTATTGGGAACAACATTACCAATTGGGAATATCAAGTTACTAAAACCTATTCTAATGATATAGAAGGTTTAATCAAAATAAAAAAATTATATAGCTAAAAATTAATTCTAATAAAACCCTTAAATAAATACAAATAAAAAATGGCAAGAGACTATACAAAATACACAGTAGAAGGTTTGGGAGAAAACCTTAATAAAAGACACTTGGTTTTTGCAATTGTAAAAGACTGGGCAAGCAAAAACAACCCCTCATTAGAGGAAATACAAGCTGCATTTCCAGACGAAGTTCAAGGCAGTAAGGGTTTTATTGCAAAAGAATCTGAAGTAAAAGACCCAAAACGTTTTAATATGAAAGAACCTTTAAGTATTAAAAAGGGTGCTCATGTTGTAGTATCTAACCAATGGGGAGCTAAGAATATAGCTGACTTTTTGACCTTGGTGGAAAAATTAGAATACACTGTAACTACTAATTCAGGTCAAAATAACACAGATTCAAATGAATCGGAATTCTTTTCATTATTATATGATATGTATTATTCAGAAGATATTCGAGATCATATAGAAGATATTATTAAATCTGGAGATAAAGAACGCTGTCAATTGTTTAAGAAATCAGCTATTGATTTTGTTAACAGTAATAATTGTTGTTATTGGATTATCCCTTTTGTAATTGATTGCTTAAACGATTTCCAAAATAAAAGTGATGATGAAAATTTAGACTGGGATGATGAGATTGATTTAATGTACCCTGCTGGTAAAGAGTTAGATGTTAATCCAAAAAAGAAATATAGTTTATTTTATTGTTGGAGGAGTCAGACCTTTAAATTAGATGAGGATAAAGATGAAGAGCAGGAGTTTTTCGAATTACTTATAAAGCATTTTAGCGACGCTCAAAATATTGATGATACAGATGATGATTTCTATCACACATGTATTACTACATTGTACTGTACAATTTGTAAAATGTGTGCTGAAGATTATTTTAGCCAAGATGAAGTAGTAGATTTATTACTTTCTGTATTTGAAGACCAATACTTAAAAGATGCTGAGCAAGGAGATTTTATATGGGGTGTTATATCAGAAACCTTAACGAGTTTGGGAGTTGATTTAGAAGAATACAAAGACGAAGAAAACCTTTGGAGGGATGAGTACTTAGTTAATTTCGATGATGTTGCAGAGTACTTAATTGACAATGATGTTTTTGACAATGACTACATTTCATCTTAATGTAGCTATAGAAGAAGTACAATTTAATTAATAAAACAAATACAATAATATGTCATACGCTTAGACCTGAATATTTTCTAAGATAAAGGTTTTACTTAAGAATATGAACCTACATTGAAGTCTTGTAATTTCCTTATAGAGGGGTGAAATTCACTTAAAAAAATACTGTTGGAATAAACCGAAAATCAACATTAAAAGGAAGTAGGTTAAATCATTTTTAAATTTTAAATTATGGATTGTAAATATTGTGGTTATCATATGGCTGGTGGTGGAAAATCTTGCCAAAATAGTCCGTCAGGAAAATGTGTTGGAGTGCCAGACAGTACGAATTGTATTTTTTGTACTTATAAATTTGTTACTGGTGCATCATGTTATAATTCTCCAACAGGGAAGCATCAACTTGCTGGGTAATTTTTTTTGTAGGGTATTTAACTTAAAAAAATACTGTTGGAATAAGCCGAAAATCAATGTTCAAAGGAAGAGGGTTAAATCATCTGTAAATTTTAAGTTATGGATTGTAAATATTATGGTTATCATATGGCTGGTTGAGGAAGAGCACTTAAGTGATATCGTGAACTAGATACTTTGGCTATGGTCATGATTTATGACCATTATCGCCTTATGCCATTGCCAAGTATGTTAATGAACTGTATGCTACCATTTTTAAAAACAGCTTTAATTTAGATACGGTCGGATTGCGATATTTTAATGTTTTTGGAAAAAAACAAGATCCTGGTGGCGCTTATGCTGCAGTCATACCAAAATTTGTAATCCAATTGATAAATCAAGAAGCACCCGTCATTAATGGGGATGGTTCAAATTCCCGCGATTTTACTTATATTGATAATGTGATAAGAATGAATTTTTTAGCATTAACCACAAAAACAGACTCGGCATTAAACCAAATATATAACACTGCTGTGGGAGATCGCACGACTTTAGTCCAACTTGTGCATAGTTTAAAAAAATATTTATCTAAATTTGACCCAGCGATTGCAAACGTTAAAGAGATTCATGGCCCAAACCGGTTAGGAGATATACCGCATTCACAGGCCTCAATTGACAAAGCAGTTAAATTATTAAATTACAAACCAACCCATGACTTCGAAAGTGGACTTGAAAACGCTGTAGAATGGTATTGGAGAAAGTTTAAAAGTTAACCAAAATGAGTATAAATACAATTTGTTGTATTGGAGCAGGCTATGTAGGTGGACCTACAATGTCCGTGATTGCCCAAAAAAACCCCTCTATAAAAGTGATTGTAGTGGATATGAATCAAGCCCGTATTGATGCATGGAATTCAGAAGATTTAGACAAGCTTCCTATTTTCGAGCCTGGACTGGATGCAGTAGTTGCAGAAGCACGCGGTCGAAATTTGTTCTTTTCAACGGATGTTGAAGAGGCTATTCATGAGGCAGACATGATTTTTATTTCGGTCAATACCCCCACAAAAACCTATGGCGCTGGAAAAGGTATGGCAGCAGATTTACAATATGTTGAACTCTGTGCACGTCAAATCGCTAAAATTGCAACTTCTGATAAAATTGTGGTTGAAAAATCGACTCTTCCTGTAAAAACAGCTGAAGCAATTAAAGACATCTTAGAAAATACCGGTACAGGGGTTAATTTTGAAGTACTCTCTAATCCGGAGTTTTTGGCAGAAGGGACAGCCGTTCAAGATTTAGAAGCACCCGATCGTGTTTTGATTGGAGGCGATCAAACAGAAAGTGGATTCAAAGCCATTCAGGCCTTAGTTGACATTTATGCGACTTGGGTTCCAAAAAATCAAATTATCACTACAAATTTATGGTCTTCAGAATTATCAAAATTGACTGCTAACGCATTCTTAGCACAACGGGTTTCGTCCATCAATGCTTTGACAGAGCTTTGTGAGTCCACAGGGGCTAATATTGATGATGTAGCCAAAGCTATTGGAACTGATTCGCGTATAGGTCCTAAATTTTTAAAGGCTTCTGTAGGATTTGGAGGTTCTTGTTTTCAAAAAGATATTTTAAACTTAGTATATATATGTAAGTCTTTAGGGTTGGATGAAGCTGCCGATTATTGGGAGCAAGTAATTATTATGAATAACCATCAACGAAGTCGATTTGCACAACAAATAGTAACTTCCTTATACGGAACTGTTGCTGGAAAGAAAATCGGATTTTTAGGTTGGGCTTTTAAAAAAGACACGAATGATACCAGAGAATCAGCAGCAATTTATATTGCCGATAAGCTAATTGAAGAGCAAGCCCATATACAGGTTTATGATCCTAAGGTAACTGCGGTTCAAATGCAGTCAGATTTGAATGGTTTGAACAGCAGATCTGAATCAGAAAATAATAAATTTTTAGAGATTCATGAGAATCCATACGAAACCTTGCATGGGACTCATGCGTTGGCAGTGATCACAGAATGGGATGAATTTAAAACATATGATTGGCAAAAAATATATGATGGCATGCTCAAACCTGCGTTTGTTTTTGATGGTCGTAATATTTTAGATCAAGCAGAATTAGAAGCAATTGGATTCATATATAAAGCAGTCGGTAGATAAGATGAGTCAGCAAATGATCTTAGTCACTGGTGCAGCAGGTTTTATAGGGTTTCACTTATGTGAACGCCTTTTGAAACAGGGACACCGTGTGGTTGGATTGGATAATATTAACGATTATTATAATGTTGACCTGAAATATGCTCGGCTTAAAGAACTGGGGATTCTTCGTTTGGAAGCCGAACGTTTTGATACAATTTTTTCTAGTAGTGTTTATGGAGATTTGTTTCAGTTTATTCGTCTGAAACTTGAAGATAGACAGGCGTTACCTGAACTGTTTAAAACCCATCAATTTGACAGTGTTTGTAACTTGGCAGCTCAAGCGGGTGTGAGGTATTCTATTGAAAATCCAGAAGCCTATATTGATAGTAATGTCTCTGGATTTCTTAATATCTTAGAATGTTGCCGCCATCATAAAGTACCTCGCTTAGTGTATGCGAGTAGCTCGAGTGTTTATGGAAATAGTGATGCAGTTCCTTTTGAGGAAACCGCAGTTGTAGATCAGCCGATTAGTTTGTATGCAGCCACCAAAAAATCCAACGAGTTGATGGCACATTCCTATAGCCATCTCTACAACATAGAAACTATCGGGTTGCGATTTTTCACTGTATATGGCCCTTGGGGACGTCCAGATATGGCCTTGTTCCTGTTCACTAAAGCCATTCTAAATAACGAACCTATTAAGGTTTTTAATGAGGGTAATCTCTCTCGTGATTTTGCGTATATTGATGATATTATTGAAGGGGTTGAAAACACTCTTTTAAAGACCTTCAAACAAAAGGAGTTGTACAAGTTATATAATATAGGAAACAGTCAACCTGTGCAGCTTTTAGATTTTATAAAAGCGATTGAAAAAAGTACAGGCAAATCAACCGAACGTATTCTGATGCCGATGCAAGCAGGGGATGTAAATCAAACTTGGGCCAATGTAGAGCATCTAAAAACCGACTATGACTACAAACCTTCCACAGCCTTAGAAGTAGGAGTAGAAGCCTTTGTGGGTTGGTACAAGTCTTATTATAGCTAGATACCAAATCTAGAAAGACTAAAATACCACAAACGAGTTACTTTAAATTATTTATTGAATTTCTAAACTCAATTTAACTCTATCCATTATCATCTTAAAGGGCGATTATTCTCCGTATTTTAAGGTAGATGTTGGGTTCTATTAAATAATTGCCCAAACACGAAAACACTACCTATTACTTATTTATGAAAAATTATTTTAAACATGAAACTGCTATTGTTGATTCCGATTGTGAAATTGGACAGGGTAGTAAAATTTGGCATTTTTCACATATCATGTCAGATTCTTTTATTGGTCAAAACTGTAATATTGGTCAAAACGTTGTTATTTCTCCAAAAGTGAGATTAGGGAATAATGTTAAGGTTCAAAATAATGTATCTATTTATACAGGTGTTGTATGTGAAGACGATGTATTTTTAGGCCCTTCGATGGTATTCACGAATATTATAAACCCCAGAAGTGCTGTGAGTCGTAGAGACCAATATTCAAAAACACTTGTTAAAAAAGGAGCGAGTATTGGTGCTAACGCCACCATTGTTTGCGGAAATAATATCGGAAGTTATGCTTTTGTCGGAGCAGGGGCTGTTGTGGTAAAAGAAATTCAAAATTATGCATTAGTAGTAGGCAATCCTTCTAGACAAATTGGATGGGTCAGCGAGTACGGACATAAGTTACATTTTGATTCTAACGGAATTGCAATATGTCCCGAAACAAATCAAGAATATAGACTCAAAGACAGCTCTGTAAGTCGTATAAGTTAGTACAATTCATTTAAGTTAAAACATCATAATAATTAGATTGGATTTATTTTCCTTTTTAGTTACGAGATTTTAAGATTCCAAATTTATATATCTAAATCATGAAGAACTTTGCCTTAATTGGTGCCTCCGGCTATATAGCTCCACGCCATATGAAAGCTATAAAAGACACAAATAATAACTTAGTAGCCGCATTAGACAAATTTGATAGTGTTGGGATCATGGATAGTTTTTTTACTTGACACTAAAGTTCATAATAAACGTGATATGGATGTTTTAGCCAGTGAAATACCAGTCATTGCCGAGATCCCACTAATCAAAACAGGGATAAACACACTGTTTTCTAATCCAAATGATCGTTCAGCTTTAGCAGAATCTTTTAGAATTTTGACCACTAATATGGATTTTGTCTTACCTTCTCAAGGAGACGGTAAAACTGTTTTTTGTACCTCTACAATCAAAGGAGAAGGAAAAACATTTATTAGTTTAAATTTTTCTTTAGCCATGGCAAGCTTAAATAAAAAGGTCTTACTAATAGGGGCAGACTTAAGAAATCCTCAACTTCATACCTATGCGAAAATCAATAAAAATCAACAAGGCTTGTCCAATTTTTTAATAAACCCAACTCTAGATTGGAAGTCATTAACGATGCAAGTGTTTGAAAAACAGCCGAATCATGAAATCTTATTTTCAGGAGCAATCCCACCCAATCCAGCCCATTTATTGGCCAATGGTAACTTTGAAACACTCATAAATGAAGCCAAATCGCTCTATGATTATATAGTAGTAGATTTAGCCCCCACCATTTTAGTGACAGACACCTTATTGGTTGCTCACCTAGCCGATGCAACGATTTGTGCTGTTCGCGCCAATCATACGGATAAAAAACTTATTCCTTTCTCTATGAATTTAAGTAATACGAATCGTCTTAAAAATATGACATACGTAATCAATGCGGTCAAAGAGAACAGATCGTATGGTTACAATTATAATTATGGGTACAACTACGGATATGGAGATGTAGAAAGTTAGTCTAAAACTAAGACGCTGTTAATGTTTTTAATTCTTTAATAGTATATACAGGCTCAGAACTTTTAAACACAAAACTTCCTGCAACTAATACATCGGCACCTGCGTCTTTTAGTGCCTTGGCATTGGCGGAAGTCACACCTCCATCAATTTCTATGACTGTAGAAGCCCCTTTTGCAGTGATGAGAGCCTTCAATTGTTTTACTTTTTCATAGGTATTCTCAATAAAACTTTGACCTCCAAACCCAGGATTAACACTCATAATACATACCAAATCAATATCATTAATAGTATCCTCAAGAACATTAATATTTGTATGTGGATTTAAAGCCACTCCAGCTTTCATCCCTTCCGCTTTAATCGCTTGAAGAGTTCGGTGAAGATGTGTACACGCTTCGTAATGCACCGTGAGAATATCACTTCCTAAGTCGGAAAATGTTTTGATATAACGATCGGGGTCCACAATCATTAAATGTACATCTACGGTTTTTTTAGCATGTTGTGTAATCGCCTTTAAAACGGGCATTCCAAAAGATATATTTGGTACAAATACGCCGTCCATAATATCAATATGAAACCAGTCGGCTTCACTAGAGTTAACCATTTCAATATCTCTTTGAAGGTTGGCGAAATCAGCTGCTAATATAGAAGGTGCAATTTTGGTTGTGCTCATGTGAATCGTTTTATGATGACAAAAATAATATAAAAAATAAACCCCTACCAATTGGTAGGGGTTTTGTTATTAACCTAAATAGGTTTTTAATATTTTACTTCTCGACGTGTGTTTTAGACGTCTAATGGCCTTTTCTTTTATTTGGCGTACGCGTTCACGAGTCAGGTCAAATGTTTCGCCAATTTCTTCTAAAGTCATCGGGTGTTGATTTCCGAGTCCAAAATACAAGCGGATCACATCTGCTTCTCTAGGAGTCAGTGTTTCTAAAGCACGTTCAATTTCTGTACGTAAGGATTCATGTAATAAATCTCTATCTGGATTTGGAGACTCTCCACTTCGCAATACATCATATAAATTAGAATCTTCTCCTTCTACTAAAGGAGCATCCATGGATACGTGACGTCCAGAATTTTTCATAGACTCCTTAACGTCATTAATAGTCATGTCTAATTCCTTGGCAATTTCTTCCGCACTAGGAGGGCGTTCATGAGATTGCTCAAGAAACGCATATGTTTTATTTATTTTATTGATCGAGCCAATTTTATTTAAAGGCAAACGAACAATACGAGATTGTTCAGCTAAGGCTTGGAGTATAGATTGACGAATCCACCAAACCGCATAAGAAATAAATTTAAATCCTCTAGTTTCATCGAAACGCTGAGCAGCCTTAATTAACCCTAAATTTCCTTCGTTAATTAAATCGGGGAGTGTCAACCCTTGGTTTTGATATTGTTTTGCAACAGAAACCACAAAACGTAAGTTTGCTTTGGTTAATTTCTCTAAAGCAATTTGATCTCCAGCTTTAATACGTTGTGCCAATTCTACTTCTTCATCGGCTGTAATTAAATCTACTTTTCCAATTTCTTGAAGGTATTTATCTA